>CAZAIS010000455.1:0-2532 GCA_964485255.1 uncultured Acidimicrobiales bacterium
GATCCCGGCCCGAATCGGTCGAATCAGAACTCAGGAGCGGTTTCTAGCAGAGTTGATGCGACAGGCTCCCGGCCCCATCCTGCGCATCAACTGTTCCATCCAGCCCGCGAGCTTCACGTCGGCAGGCGCGTCGAAGCGCGGGTGGTGGGGCTTGATGTCGATGACCGGGCTGCCGTCCACCGCGTCAAGGCCTTTCAACTTCAACACGTTGCCCTCGCGCTCGAGGAGCCTGGCGGTTGTGACACACACCGGGTTCGGCCTCGCCGGCGACCTCGTGGCGAACACCCCGACAAGCGGCACGTCCCGCTGTCCGGCGGGATGCACCAGGCGCGCTTCCCTGGCCCCGTCCCCGGCGAGATGGGACCAGTAGATGACGATGACGTGAGAGAAATCCTCCAGGCCCTGCAGACAGTCGGCGTACTCGTCGAAGACGACCAGGTCGCACGTTTCGTCACCCGGCTGCTCCCCGGAATCGCCCGGCGGGCCCATCTCGAGCGCGCCGTCCTCGAAGCGGAGAACGGGCACCTTGCACGGGCTCCTTACCACGCCTACCGGGTAGACGGTTATTGCTTCGATCTCCTTGTCCCTGTTCATCCCGGGACTCCCCTCGGCAGCCTGCGCCATCACGGATTCACGGCTTCAGGATAAGGCAAATGACCCCGGGTGGCGAACCGGCATCACGGGTCCATCGCCTTGACTTGCGACAGAGCGTGACGCGGGCCTCTGAGCCGGAGGATCGACCGGACGCTCGGTGCCACTTGACTTCCGGGGGTCAGGACTTTTTCCTTGAATCGAGTGCCCGAGCATGACGCAGACAGGGGCGAGCCACGGTCTGCGAGGCATCCACCCCGGCGGGGGGTAACGTGAAATCCCGGTATAATATAGGTTGCGGGCGGAACGGGCCGCCCCGGGATTGACCCCGGGAACGGGAACCTCTCCGCCGCCGGGACACTTCAAGGAAGGTGGAAGAATGAGACACACCGACTTCTCCGGCAGGTCCATAGTGGACGTTTACGAACCCGGGTCAGACTACGAGTTCGGGCTTCAAGCGGGCAGGGAGCGCCCGGGGCTGTACAGGATGCTGGTGCGCAACGGCATGGGGTTGTGGAGGAGGCACATGCGCGACAGCTCCCGGACGCAGCCTTCCCCCGCGGCGCACAACAGGATAGCAGGCGAGTTGTACCCGGCTTCGATAGAGCGCATGGAGGGCCTGGCGAGGGCCACCGGGCTGGAAACGGAAGAGCTGCTCGCCGCCTCGGGGGTGGTGGGAGGCATGCTGGTGCCCCGCTGCACGAATTTCGCGGCCACCACTCCGGCGACGGGTGACGGGGGCGTTTACGTCAGTTGGAACGTTGACCTGTCGCTCCTCTTCAAGATGTTTATCGGGCGCATGCCGCTCTTCGCGCTGCGCCTGCCCGATCGCAAGCCGTACATCGCATTCGGCATCCCGGCCCTGATCGGCATCGGGATCCTGAACGGCGACGGGCTCGCCATGGGGGCGAACGCGGTTGGCATGACCGATGGGGGGGAGGGCCTGCACGCCGCGGAGCTCAACAACATGGCCATGGAGACCTGCTCCACCGTTGACGATGCGATCGAGGTGTACGCGAATAACCCACGCGAGGTCTTCGTCGGCAACGCGGTGACCATCCTGCTCAACACGAACACCATCTGGGGAGACGCCTCCGGTTCCATCGCCGTCCTCGAGTACTCACACAACCACATGGCGGTCGCGAAGGGCGATAACGGCACCCTTGTCGAGGCCAACCACCACCAGTACCTGGACCGCGCCCTCTCCGGGGGGGTCGACCCGTCACAGCAGCTCGCCATCGCCGGCTCATTCGCGCGCGTTGGAAGGATGATGGAGCTACTGGAGATGTACCACGGCCGGATAACCCCGGAGATCGGGCGGAGGATTTCAGCGGACCACGGCACCAACTACTCACTGCTCGAGCCTTACGGAATCAGCCGGCCCTGGTACGATACGCCGCTGGACGACTCGACCATCTGCGCCCACCACTGGAACGCCTGGAGTTACCTGAAGAAGGGAAAGCTGCTCGACGCCCTGGTCGTATACCTGACGAGTTGCACCGTTTACCAGCTCATGATCTCGCCCAGGGCGCTCTCGGTTTATTACTGCTCTGGCTGGCCGTGCCGGAAACCCCACGTGCCGCTGGACTTCTCAGGTTTGCTGGATGCCGAGCCGGCGGAGCCCTCGCTGGTCGAGGACGCGCCCAAGCCGGTGGCCAGGATGCGCACCTCCGCGCCGCACCTGACCTCATTCGCGTGGCCGCTGAGTCCCCGCGACGCCCGGTTCAGGCGTCGCTTCCGCTCGGTCGCCGAAAAGATAGACCGCGCGCTCGACATCACTTGACTTTTGGGGGTCAGGTCTAGAAAGTTAAGTCGTCAAAGGGCGAATGGCTCAAGACAGGGTTTCCCCTGTCTTGAGCCATCTAGAGGCTATCGACTTAACTTTCTAGACCTGAGAGCCTGTCGCATAAACCCTCGATATCATACCTCGTCTCGAAGGAG
>CAZAIS010000456.1:0-2526 GCA_964485255.1 uncultured Acidimicrobiales bacterium
ACATGGGCCTCTTTTGAGTCGTGCGCTCCCATCACGGCCGCGATGCCGCCCTGCGCGTGCCGCGTGCTGGAGACCTGCAGGTCGGATTTCGTAACCAGCAGCACGTCGCAAAACCGGCTCAAGTTGAGCGCCGCCGAGAGCCCGGCTACGCCGCTGCCCGCGACGACCGCGTCGTACTCCACCGAAGGAAGGGTGTCTGTATGGAAAGAGAGGAGGTAGCGGGGGATCATCCCAGGGCTACCATCCTTTCGACGGATGCGAGCGCCCGAATCCTGATCTCTTCAGGGACTTTAACGCGGGGCTCGAGGGTCTGCAGCGCCCAAAACACCTTCGCGAGGGTCGTCAGCTTCATGTCGGGGCAGATTGGCTCCTCGACCGGCCAGTAGAAGCGCTTCTGGGGCGCGGCGTTGGAAAGCGGGTAGAGCATGCCGGACTCGGTGGCCACGATGAACTCTCCCGCCTCGGATTCGAGTGCGACCTCTAGCATGCCCGACGTGCTGCGGACGTAGTCCGCCAGCGCGAGCACCTCCGGCCTGCACTCCGGGTGCGCTATGACATGAGCGCCCGGGTGCTCGCGTTTCGCCTCGAGTATCTGTCCGGTGGATATCCGGTCGTGGGTCGGGCAGAACCCGTCCCACGGTATTATCTCCTTGTCCACCACGGAGGCTACATACGCCGCAAGGTTCCGGTCGGGGACGAACAGTATCCTGT
Source organism: uncultured Acidimicrobiales bacterium (assembly GCA_964485255.1). Taxonomy (GTDB): domain Bacteria; phylum Actinomycetota; class Geothermincolia; order Fen-727; family Anoxymicrobiaceae; genus CAZEJS01. The sequence goes on from CAZAIS010000456.1 coordinate 712, forward strand.
CGGAATCTATCGCTCGCACGACGTCGGGGGCGTTGGCGGACGTGCAGCAGTAGTCGCTCACGGCCTTGACCGCGGCGGAGGAGTTCACGTACGAGACTACGACCGCTCCCGGATTGGCTTCTTTTGCCGATGCAACCGCCTCCGCGTCCGCCATGTCGGCCATCGGGCACCCGGCGGCGATCTCGGGCAGCAGGACCGTCTTGTCCGGGCTCAGGATGAATGCCGTCTCGGCCATGAAGTGAACCCCGCAGAACACGATGACGTCCGCTTCCGTGCGGGCGGCTTCCCTGGAGAGTCCCAGCGAGTCCCCCGTGAAGTCGGCAATGTCCTGTACCTCGGGCCGCTGGTAGTTGTGTACGAGTATTACGGCGTTCCGCTCTTCCTTGATCTTCAGAACCTGCTCGGCAACCGCGGCCTCTTCGAGGACCAGGTCCTGGATCGTGTCCAGGCTCCCGAGCCCGGTGTCGTGGTGTGTCATTTCGCCTCGCCCGCCGGCTCAGCCGCCGACCAGGGTGCTAGCAGAAGTCATCAACACTCAGGTGGTCCTCGACAATCTCGGGGCGGTTGTTCTCATCGACGAAGACGATTTTCGGATGGAAGCTTCCGGCCTCGTGATCCGGCACGGAGATGAAACAGGAGATGATCACCCTGTCGCCCTTGTGAACGAGGCGTGCCGCGGCGCCGTTCATGCAGATCTCGCCTGAGTCGCGCTCGCCCTCTATCACGTACGTGGTGAGGCGGTTGCCGTTATCCAGGTCCCATACGTTGACCTGCTCGTATGGTATCAGGTCCGCGAGATCCATGAGCCGGCGGTCGATCGTGATGCTGCCCTCGTAGTGTATGTCCGCATCCGTGACCACGGCCCGGTGGATCTTGCACTTCAGCATAAACCGGTTAATCTGTTGCATCGCCCTTCTCGATCTCGAAGACCATGTTGTCTATCAGCCGCGCCCTGCCGACGCGTGCGGCAACCGCGACCATCACGCCGCCGTCCAACTCCTCCAGCGGCCGCAAGGAAATCTTATCACAGACGGCTATATACTCAAGGTTCGCGGACGGCACGGCCTCGATGACCTTCTCCATGGCGTCCTTCAAGGCCCCGGCGCTCCTTTCGCCCGAGGCGATCATTTCACCGGCCTTCTCAAGCGCCCGGCACAACACCCGCGCGTCGGAGCGCTCGCGGGGATCCAGGTACGTGTTCCTGCTGCTCATGGCCAGGCCGTTCTCCTCTCGAACGGTCGGCACGGCGATTATCTCCACGGGAAAGTCGAGGTCGAGCGCCATGCGGCGCAGGACGGCCAGTTGCTGCCCGTCCTTCTGCCCGAAGTACGCCCTCTGCGCGGGGACCGCGTTGAAGAGCTTGGCGACGACCGTGGCCACCCCCCGGAAATGCCCGGGCCTCCTCGACCCGCACATGACGTCCGAGAGCCCTTCCACCTCGACGTGGGTCGAGAAACCATCCGGGTACATTTCCTCGGCCTCCGGGTTGAAGACGTAGTCCACCCCGACACCCTCGGCCATGCTCCGGTCGCGCTCGAAGTCCCTGGGATAGTCCTCGAAATCCTCCCCGGGGGCGAACTGCGTGGGGTTGACGAACAGCGTCACGACCACGACGCCGCAGTCGGCGCGGGCCGCGCGCATAAGCTCCAGGTGACCCTCGTGGAAGAAACCCATTGTCGGTACGACACCTACCACCAGGCCGCGCGCTTTCGCGTCTTCGACGATCGCTCGCATGCGCGCTTTCGCTTTTACTATCTCCGCGTCTTCCCGCCTTTCGGCCGCCCACCGGGCAAGAAACGGCTGTATCCTCTCGTC
>CAZAIS010000457.1:0-2512 GCA_964485255.1 uncultured Acidimicrobiales bacterium
AATATCAACCGATACCATGATCCCCTTATCTGAATCGGCCAGGTTGCTATCGGCTAATAATCCTGTATTTCGGGTGCCCGGCGGTCATGGCATTGCAGCCGGGTGTCATTCAGCGAACTCACCGCGGGTTGGCCGACGAGCCATCATCCGGCCTCTCTATCTGAATATCGCCACGTACGGCCCGAACATGTATCGTTTGTCCCGCGTCTTTCCCGTGGTCTCGGAGATGATCCCCAGCTTGAGGAACCTGTTAATTATTCGTTTTGCGGTCGGGTAGGCAACATTCAGGTTCCCGGCCAGCCGCGGCACGGGGAGAACCGGGTTCTCGAAGAAGGCGCCGAGCGCCCGGATGTCGTTTGCGGTGAAATCCTCGGCCCCGGTTATCCCGGCCTCCATCTCTTTCCTCAGTGTTCCGATTTTTCTGGCGGTCTCAATAGCCGAGGAGCTTACTTCGCTTACTCCCCTGAAGAAGAACTTGAGCCAGCCTTCCCAGTCCCCGTTGTCCCGCACCCTCATGAGCCCCGCGTAGTATTTTGATCTCTTCTCGAGCAGGTAGTGGCTCAAGTACAGCATGGGCAGGTCCAATACCTCCCGACGGCATAGCAGCAGCGTTATGAGCAGCCTTCCCATCCTGCCGTTGCCGTCGTTGAAGGGGTGGATGGTCTCGAACTGAACGTGGGCAAGCCCGCACTGCACCAGTGGAGGCATGCTTTCCTTGTCGTTTATGAAGGCCTCCAGGTTCTCGAGAGGCGCGGCCAGGGCGTCGGGCGGGGGCGGGTAGAACTTTCCCACCTTGACCTGGCCGGTCCTGAACTGCCCCGGCGTCTTGTCCGCCCCCCGCACGTCCTTCAAGAGAACGGCGTGAAGTTCCCTGATAGGCTCAAGGCTCAGGGGCCGGCTCTTGAGCCGTTCGATCCCCTGCATGATCGCATCCACGTGACGGACCACTTCTCGCGCGCTGCTCCTGGACATGTCGCCCGCTTCGAACTCGAGAAGGTCGTCCAGGGTGCTCTGGGTACCCTCGATCCGCGAGCTGAGAAGCGCTTCCTTCCTCACGTACATGACCATGAAGAGCTCCGGGTGCGGTATGTCTCTTGTCGCTTCCCTTAGCCCCCCGATCGCAAGGTCCGCCTCGGATAGCAGGTTGACAAGCTCACCGTCATATTTGAGGGCGGGCTTCGGCGGCAGCCCCTTTGGGATGAAGAGGTTCCAGCCCTGGGGGCTCCGTATATATTTTCCTGCTCTGGTGCTCATCCTGTGCCTTCTCGCTGTTAACGCGTTCGTTAACAGGTTCATGGTAATTAACGCAATCGGTGCATAGTGTTAATAACGTTACAGGTCGATTATAGGCTTCAGGCACGGCAAGCGCACTTGCCGTTTACTCAAGTTGTGGACGTTCCGAACAAGACCGTACGATTTCCCGGGTCGGTGCATGCCTTGCTCCTCGTTAAAGCGCCGCCACGGAGATGTCCGTTCCTCAGAACACCGCATTCCGCGACCGGAGCCGACAGAAGGCACCCCGGGTGCTCTGCGGTCTCGGAGAGCAGCCGTATGAAGGAACCTCTTGCCTGGACGTACGGGTATTGCGGGGGGCGGAGGTGAAAGTGCCGGGAAAGCCCTCAGAGGGCGCGGAAGGACTCGGGGCGCCACATGGAGGAGTCGGCGAGGCCGCGGTCTATGATGTCGAGCATCTTCTGCTTGTCACGGGGCAGGTCGCCCGCGACCGGCAGGTAGTTGGAGGCGTGGTTGGTGCGGAAGAGGCAGGGCCCTTCGACGTCGATGTCCTGGAGGAACCAGCGGAGTTCCTGGAGGATGCCGCGCGCGTCCATCGTCTCGAATTCGCCCTTCTTGAACCGGTGGTACAGGGGAGTCTTGGGAATCAGCATCAGTGTCAGGGCGCTCAGGTAGCGCGGGTTCATCCTGCTGACCGCGTCAGCGGAATCCCTGGCGTGCTCGCGGCTCTTCCGGTAGCCGCCCAGGCCCAGGAGCACGATCACGGAGACGTCGATACATGCGTCCTGGGCCTTCCTCACGGCTTCGACCATTTCATCTGAGTTCGCGCCCTTGCGCATGCTCGCCAGAATCTCGTCGTTGCCGCTCTCCAGGCCCAGGTAGGCCAGGGTGAGTCTTTTCGAGCTCAGGAGCTCGAGTTCGGCGGGGCTTTTCTTCAGAATATCGCGCGCGTTGGAGTAGGTGCCGACGCGCTCCAGATCGGGGAAATGGGTGTTCAGGCAGTCGAGTATCCTCTCCAGTTCATCGGTCTCGAGGCACATCGCGTCCCCGTCGCAGAGGAACGCGCGGCGGACGCCGGGGTGGTAGCGGGCCGTAGCGATTATGTCGGCCTCGATCTCCTCGAACGGGCGCCTCGCGAATTTTGTGAACGAATAGGTCGCGCAGAAAGCGCAGTGGTTGTGAGAGCAGCCGTAGGTGACCTGCAGGAGATAGCTCCCGGCCTCGGACGGCGGCCTGATGACGATGCCCGGGCGCCTCACGTACACCTCGCGCACCTCCC
>CAZAIS010000458.1:0-2507 GCA_964485255.1 uncultured Acidimicrobiales bacterium
GCAGTACCAGGGAATGATGCACTGCGCGGCGTTGGACCGGATGTCGTCGGTGTCGACGACGCGCTCGCAAGTCACCACGACTTTCCGGGCCGCCGCGACGATGGAGTTGTCGTTGACCGAGAGCCCCCAGATGCGGCCGTTGCCGTACTTGTCGGCGTGGTGCACGTGGAATATCGCGACGTCTGGATACATTGCGGGGACCAGGACCACCGGCTCGCCGTTCCAGGGGTCCTCGCCGACCTTGAGGTAAGGGTTGTGCTTGAGCATGTCCGAGCCCAGCATGCTCTTCGAGGCTACGTAGTTGACACCCTGTTCCGCCGCGTGCAGCGACTGGGCGAGCGCGCCGTGGCTCCACTCGCTGAAAACCTTGAGCGTTCCGGCCTCCACTCCCCGCCGGAACGGGGCGATGAGCCCTCTCATCTCGACGCCCACGTAGGCTACGTGGGCGCCCTCGATGCCCCCCACCTCGTGCCACAGGTTGTTCAGCCCGCCCGGCGTATATATGCCGACCAGGTCCTTCTTTTTCTGCCGCCCGATCTCCCAGTAGGCGGCCAGGGGACCCCTGGCGTAGGCGAAACCCGTCTCGACAATCGAGTCACCGTCGTCCACGTACCGGGCTATCGCGTCCTTCAGGCTCATGCGCTTGTCCACCAGCGCACGGGTCTTATCGAGCTTCCACTGCCGTGCCAGCGCATGATCGAAAAGCCGATCATTGGCGTGGGCCATCTTTGATCCCTCCTAAAAGGTAGTGTATAAAAGAACAACAATGATTCTATATCTAAACCGTCGCCGGGGCCAGCATAACAGGAAAAGATAACAGACTGTTAGTCAAAATGCTTACGCTTGGAAATCTCCCGCCGGCGTCGGGGCCCGCGGCCCGGTAGGCTGTTGCAGCCACCGGCAACGATCATCAGAGTATCCTATGGAATGCCGGTCGCGAGCTCAAGGGCGCCCGCCCGCATCCGGCCGGACATCGTGAGCCCGGCGCGCCCGGCCGGGGGCGCCGCCCTGAGAGGGCGCGAGGGACTCGGGGATCGGGCTGCGCGGAGGGACGCTCGCGGGCGTCATCTTACCCGCCCCCGCGGACGTAGGTGTTCCAGCCGAGGGTTTACTGTGTGGTGCGGGAATGCCAAACTGTATCTTTGACATCCACCTGATACGCCGGTGCGCTTCGCGCCGATCGCGCTTGCCGGCTCGCACGGAGCGGCAGGGTGCCGTAGGTCACACGGCGACCGCCGGAGTCGCGCCCGGTTTTGCAGCGGGATCTTCCGGGGGCGGGAGAGAAAGGAGTGGTACGGATGGGAGACGACACTATTGGCGGCATGCTGAGACCCAGGGTCGAGAGGTTCGGCGATCGCGTCATGATGAAGCGCAAGGTCGGGGACGTCTGGCAGCCCATCTCGTGGAACAGGTTCTACGACAGGGTCAGGAAGCTGGGCCTCGCCCTGATATCCAGCGGCGTAAAGCCGGGGGACCGCGTGGCGATATTCTCACCGAACAGCCCCGAGTGGCAGATGGTTGACATGGCTGTCGTCTCGATCGGAGCGGCGGACGTGCCGCTGTACGCTACCATCACCGCGAAGCAGGCGGAGTACATCGTCAAGGACTCCGGTTCCAAGATCATATTCGTCGGCACCGCCGACCACATGAAGCGGATGCTCGAGGTCAGGGACGAGCTTCCCGAGCTCAAGAAGATCGTGACCATGGACAACACGACGTCCGACCACCCCGACGTCATAACGTTCGACGACATGCTCAAGCTCGGGGAGAAGAACGCGAACCCCGATGAGTTCTTCGAGCGGCTCGACGCGGTGCAGAGGGACGACCTGGCGACGATAATCTATACCTCCGGCACCACGGGGGACCCCAAGGGCGTCATGCTCACGCACTGGAACCTGATGTCGAACGTCCAGTCGGCGTCGAGCCTCGTCGAGGTGGGAGACTCTGACGTTTGCCTTTCGTTCCTTCCGCTGAGCCATTCGCTGGAGCGGATGAGCGGCTACTACACCTCGGTTTTCAACGGGGTAACGATCGTGCATGCCCGGGGCATCGACCAGCTCTTTGAGGACATCGCCGACATCAAGCCGCACTACATGGTCAGCGTCCCGAGGCTTTACGAGAAGGTCCACGCGGGAGTTCTCGCCAACATCGAGGCGGAGCCTCCCGTTAAGCAGAAGATATTCCACTGGGCCGTGGGGGTCGGACGCCAGGTGAGCGCTTTGAAGGTCAACCACAAGCCGATCCCGGGATGGCTCGATGCCAAGTACAAGATCGCGGACAAGCTGGTATTCTCGAAGATCTACGAGAAGATGGGAGGGCGCCTGAGGTTCTTCTTCTCCGGCGGGGCCCCTCTCGCCAGGGAAATCGCGGAGTTCTTCCACGCCATGGGCATCATGATCCTGGAGGGCTTCGGTCTCACGGAGACCTCTCCCGTGCTCACGGTCAACAGGCCGGACGCGATTCGCTTCGGCTCGGTGGGGCAGCCGCTGCCCGGGGTCGAGATCAAG
>CAZAIS010000459.1:0-2506 GCA_964485255.1 uncultured Acidimicrobiales bacterium
GAGCGGCGCATGAACCGGAATGGATCGATAGCGGACACGAAGCCCGTGGAAGAGATGACGGTCGATGATATAACGATCGCCTACAAGACCTTCGGCGCGGGCGAGCCACTGGTTATGATCACGGGGTCCATAGCCACCATGGAGATGTGGGACCCGCTGTTCCTGGAGAGACTGGCGGAAAGTTACCAGCTTGTCATCTTCGACAACCGGGGCATGGGCAAGACGACGGGCGGAGACGAGGACTGGACGATCGACAGGTTCGCGGATGATACCGCCGGCCTGATCGACAATCTTAACCACGAGCCCGCGGCGGTGCTGGGATGGTCGCTGGGGGGTGACGTAGCCTTGAGCCTGGCGCTCAGGCACCCGGAGATGGTATCGAAGCTCGTACTCTACGCGGGCGACTGCGGCGGCGAGGAGAAGGTCGATCCGCCGAAGTTCATGGACGTGCTCAAGGAATATCGCGACGTCGACGCTGATTTCAAGAGGATACTTTCACAACTGTTCCCACCCGAGTGGATGGAAGCCCACCCCGACTACTGGAAATCATTCAGGTGGCCCCGGGAGTTCGAGAGCCCCGAGAGCGTCTTCAAGCAGAACAAGGCGTACGAGGAATGGGAGGGCTGCTGCGGGCGTCTTGGCGAGATCGAGGTGCCCGTCCTCGTCGTCACGGGCACCGAGGACGTTTCAACTCCGCCCGAGAACGCGACCATGATCGCCGGACGGATTGCCCATTCCTGGCTGGTGCGCTTCAGGGACGCGGGCCACGGGCTGCAGTATCAATTCCCCGAGGAGCTGGCCCGGGTCATCATCGACTTCCTCGACCTGAACTGAGGCGGGACTCCGTTTGCGCTCAGGTCGACCCAACGGCGCAGTCCTCTTTCTTCTCCGCCGCCTCGCCCGGCCGGTCTGGGGCCGGGGACCTTCCGGGAAGAGATGGTGGCGCGGGTTGGAGCCCCGGGTTTTCCTATGATTCCCGGGCGGCGCCGATCACCTTGACGAAGCGACCCTTGGGAACCTTGCCCGCCGCGAAGTACCCGGCGCTCGTGCGCCCGAGGGCGAAGAAGCCGTTGGCGCGGGCAAGCCCCGCGGACGCGAACCCGTTGGCGAAGACGCCTATCGAGAAAGCGCCGGATGCCAGCACGCCGAGCGCCAGGGCCCCGCTCGCGACCAGGCCGATCGCCAGGTCGCCCGAAGCGATGATCCCGACGCGGATTCCCGGCCCCGCGTTCACGACAGGTATCCCATGCCATTTGATGACCTTGGCTTCCGGTTTTTCTTCCAACTTGGGCCTCCTTACTTTACAAACTAGACCTGACCCCGAAAAGTCAAGTGGCGAGGCGGAGGACTTTGTTGATGGATTTTATGACGAGGTCGGGCTGGTCGAGCTGGATGAAGTGGCCGCTGCCGGGGGCGATGACGAGCTCGCCCTGGGGGGACTCGGAGACCTGGCCGATCTGGAGCTCGCGCCACACGGTGTTCGCCTCCTGGTTCTGGGCAATCGAGAACGAGAGGTCCACGGTCTGATCCGAGACCAGCACGACGAGCGGGATGTCGCCCACACCGGTGATGCCGAGCTCGCGCGCCTGGGCCCAGCTCGTCGTGGTCGCGAGCTCTTCGTCCGCCATCGTGTCGTAGAGCCACGGCTCACAGGCCTGGAGCGCCTGCCTCTGCTTCGCGGCCTCCTCGGGCAACTGGTTGTCGAGAGGGACGCTCGAGAGCTTCGTCGCGTACATCCCCTCGGCGCACTTCCGTTCCCGCTGCCGGTTGAAGGAGGCGGCCGCCTCGGCGGCCCTGTCGATATCCGCGGACACTTCGGCGCCGGCCGCAACGGGCAGTTCCTCGTCCTGCGGGTCAACGAGCACCATCCCGACGACCTCGCGGGGGTACTTGTGCGCGTACATTCTCATGTAGATCGCCCCCACGGAGTGCCCGACCAGCACGTAAGGCGGTTTCACGCCGGCTTTCTCGAGCATCGCCCGGAATTCGGTGAGGATGTTGTCCGCCGTTCGCGCCTTCGGGCTCGGGTCGCTCCAGCCGAGCCCGGCGCGGTCGTAGGTGACGACCCGGGAGTTCTTCGCGACCTCCGGGGCAACCTGCGACCAGACCAGCGAGAACGAGCCCCCGCCCGCCTCCATCACCACGGTCGGTTCACCTTTACCCGTTGACACAAGGTGGAGGCTGTAGCCGCCGACGTCGATCAGCCGGCCCGGCGCGGGATACCGAGAAAGCAACTCCTCCATCTCGGGGGTAAGGCTGTACCCCTCGGGCACGCGAACGCCAGTGCCGCATCCCGCGAACAGCGCGGACGCCAGCAGCGCCAGCACGCACGCGACCCTACACGCCTCCCTTATACCCCGAAGACGTCTTTCTCTAATCACCATACCCCTCTTCCCTGCCCCCGCCCGGCCCAATCCACCACGCCCCGCCATTCTACCCCCTTAACTTTTCGGGGTCAGGAGCCTGTCGCATAAACCCTCGATATCATACCTCGTCTCGAAGGAGA
>CAZAIS010000460.1:0-2503 GCA_964485255.1 uncultured Acidimicrobiales bacterium
CGTGACGACGCTTCTGCTTCTCACTCGCCTCGTCGAGGGCGCGACGAACGGCAGGGACGAGCTGGTTCAACTGGTTCTTGTAGACGTAATCGGTCGCGCCTCCCTTGAGGGTCTCGATCGCCAGCTCCTCGCCAATGGCGCCCGAGACGAAGATGAACGGCACCTCGGGAGCCTCGATGACGGCGACCGCCAGCGCGGAGATTCCGTCGAAGGAGGGAAGCTGGTAGTCGGAGAGGATAATGTCGGGGTCGAAATCCGCCAGACCCGCGTTGAATCCGTCCTTGGTCTCCACCCGTACGGAAACGAAATCGAGCCCGCTTTTCCTGAGTTCGTGCAGTATGAGTTCCTCGTCCTCCGGGCTGTCCTCGAGCATGAGTATCCTGATCTTGCGTTCCATGTCCCTCCGTCGATGGGTCCGGGGAATGCGCTATACGCACACCAAACGTATTATACAGGTACGACCGGCCGGTCCCGGCACCGGTGACAACCACAGGACCGGGAATCCCCCGGGTGCCGTCGCGGAGGAACGCGGTTCAATCATCGACCGGAATCGCGAAATAGAAGGTGGCGCCCTCGCCCGGGCTGCCGACGGCCCAGACACGGCCCTGGTGCCTGTGCACAATGCGTTGCACGTTCGCGAGCCCGATGCCCGTCCCCTCGAATTCCTCCTGAGAGTGCAGGCGCTGGAAAACGCCGAACAGGCGATCCGCGTGTTCCATGTCGAAACCAACCCCGTTGTCTTTCACGAAATACACGTTTTCGCAGCCCTCCCTGCCGCCGCCGATCTCGATTACCGGGGCGTCCGCCCCGGAGCTGAACTTGACGGCGTTGCCGATGAGGTTCGCGAAAACCTGACGAAGCAGCGCCGGGTCCCCGCGGGCCGGGGGAATTTCGCCGATCCTGAGTTCCACCCCGCGGTCGTCCTGCTCCTTGATCTCATCGAAAACCGTCGCGGCGAGCGCGGCCAGATCGACCTCGACGAGCCGCATCTCCTTGCGGCCGAGGCGGGAGAAAGACAGAAGGGCTTCAATGAGCTCTTCCATCTGGCGGGCGTTGCGCACCACGATGTCCAAGAGCCTCCGGGCGTCTTCGTCGAGGGCCCCGGAGTGCCGCTCCTGAAGCATCCTCGAGAAACCGTCGATAGCCCTCAGCGGCGCGCGGAGGTCGTGGGACACGGAGAAGCTGAACGCCTCGAGCTCCTTGTTGAGGGCCCTGAGCTCGGCGACACTCTGCCGGAGGTCCTTGTTGAGCAGCTCTATCTGGCGCTCGGCACGCCTGCGCTCGCTGATGTCACGGGCGTTTATTATGACCCTGACGTTCCCGAGATCGTCGATGACGCTTTTGCCGATGCCCTCAAGGGTCACGAAATGCCCGTCTCGATGTCGGAACCGGAACTCGGCCGTGACCGTTATTCCGACGCTTGCTGTTGTCGCCTCGAGCTTTCCGGACACTTCCTCGACGTCGCCGGGGTGCGCGAAGGAGAGAGCGTTAATACCGTCCAGCTCCTCCGGCGAGAAACCGAGAATGCCTTCTATGGAGGGGCTGACGTACTCGATGCGGCCCAGGTGGTCGACCACGACAATCAGGTCGGACGCGTTCTCTATCAGCGAGCGGAAATGCTCCTCGCTTTCCTTCAGAGCGACCTCCGCGCGGAGGCGCTCGGCGATTTCGCGCTGCAGCAGGAGGTTCGACTCCTTCAACTCGGCCGTCCGCTCCTCCACCCGGATCTCGAGTTCGTCCCGCGCCTCGCGAAGGTCGTTCTCGAGCGCGACGCGCCGGGTGATGTCGCGCAGCACGAAGAGGATCCCGGCGGGGTCTCCCCCGGGCGTCTTCAGGAGGGACGCCGATATCTCCGATGGAAAGACGTCCCCGCTCTTGCGCCTGCTCAGCGACCTGTGCTCCGTGACGATGCCTTCCGACAGGAGCGGCTCGAGGATCTCCATGTCGCGCTCGAGAAAGTCGTCGGGCAGGACTATCGCGAAGCTCTGCCCGAGCGCCTCCTGCTCGCCGAACCCGAACACGCGCTCGGCCCCTTTGCTCCAGGTGGTGATGAGGGAGTCGGTGCCCACCGAGAACACGGCGTCGGATGAAACGTCGGCCACCGAGAGGAGGGTGCTCTCCGTCACGTACGCTCGCAACCAACCGCGCGTCGTGAACCGGTAAACGGCCAGCCCGAGCACCAGCGCACCCACGTTGTAGAGAAGCAGGTCCATCAACAGGAGCGGCATGCTCTTGTTCCCGGTCTCGTAGTAGATGATGTCCACCACGAGGATCACCAGGAGTCCGATCACGTAGATCGCCAGGATGGACTTCTTCAGCCCTCGCGAGGCGGAGACGTAGTCGATGCGCTTGTCGTCGCGGTCTTTCCCGGAGGGGCGCAGCCCGTCGGGAAGGAACGCCATCGAGTCGGTTCGCCTGGGCATCCGCGCCTTCTTCATCATGCCGCCCCGCGTGGAACGAAACGCTCAAGGCGGGGACGGGGTTCGCTTCTTTCGCCCGGATA
>CAZAIS010000461.1:0-2498 GCA_964485255.1 uncultured Acidimicrobiales bacterium
GAGATGAAAAGCCTGGTGACGGCCCTGGAGACCATGAGGACCGGCCTCGAGAACAGCAGGGCCTCGCTGCTGGAGGCGCTCGAGCAGGAGATCACCGAGCTGGCTTTCGAGATTGCCGGGAAGCTGATGCTCGACGAACTGGAGGTCAACCCGGATGCCATGGTGGCGATAGTCAAGAGCGTGATCGCCCGGGCCTCCGAGAAGAGGGGCCTGAGGATCCGGCTCAACCCCGAGGACTGCGCGACCATAGAACAGAGGCGCCGGGAACTCGCCGACAGCATGGCCGACCTCGGCGACTTCGAGATAGTGAACGACAGCACTCTCGGCAGGGGGGACTGCGTGGTGGAGACCCCCTCCGGGACGATAGACGCCCGCCTCGACCGCAGGTTGGAGAAGACCGCGAGGTCGGTATTCGGAAAGGACGAGGCCGGTGGTTGACGACAACGATTACCGCGACCTGAGCGAGAAGCTGAGGCGCCGCGCCAGCGGGCTTTCGTCGCTGGACCCGGTCTCCTACGAGGGACGGGTCGAGAGAATGGTGGGGCTCGCGATAGAGGCCCTCGGCCCGGGCGCGCGAATGGGCGAGCTCTGCAGGATCGAGGGAGGAGGGGCCGGCGGCCTTCTCGCCGAGGTCGTGGGCTTCAAGGGGGGCAGCGTGAAGCTCATGCCTCTCGGCATAGCCTCGGGGGTCGCCCCTGGCTGTAGAGTGGTCGCCCTCGGGCGGCCGCTGGAGGCGCCGGTGGGGATGTCGCTGACGGGGAGGGTGCTCGACGGTCTGGGCAGGCCCGTCGACGGCCGGCCGCTCCCCTGGGACTCGGAGACCCGCCCGGTGGAGAACAAGCCCCCACCGCCTCTCGCGCGAAGGCAGATAACGGAGCCGCTGAGCCTGGGCATCAGGGCGATAGACGGCATCCTGACCTGCGGAAAGGGCCAGAGGATGGGCATATTCTCGGGCAGCGGCGTGGGCAAGAGCACGCTGCTGGGGATGATGGCCAAGTACACCAGGGCCCACGTGAACGTGATCGCGCTCGTGGGGGAACGCGGGCGCGAGGTAAGGGAGTTCATCGAGCACAACCTGGGAGAGGAGGGGCTGGCGAGGTCCGTCGTCGTGGCCGCGACCAGCGACGAGCCGGCGATGATCAGGATCAAGGCGGCGCTGGTGGCGCACTCGATCGCCGAGTATTTCCGCGACATGGGCCTGGACGTGCTGCTGATGCTCGACTCGGTAACGAGGTTCGCGATGGCGCAGAGGGAAGTCGGGCTCACCGTGGGCGAGCCGCCCGCGACCAGGGGCTACCCGCCGTCGGTGTTCGCGATGATGCCGAGGTTGATGGAGAGGGCCGGGGCCAGCGACAAGGGCACGATCACCGCGCTCTACACGGTCCTGGTCGAGGCGGACGACATGAACGACCCCATAGCGGACACGGCCCGCTCCATACTTGATGGCCACATTGTACTCTCGAGGGAGATAGCGGCCAGGAACCACCACCCGTCAATCGACATTCTCACCAGCGTGAGCAGGCTCGCCCCGGCGATAAACACGCCCGAGCACATGAGGGCGGCCGCGTGGCTGAGAAAGAACCTGGCCGTCTACAGGCAGGGCGAGGACCTCATCAACATAGGCGCCTACAAGGAGGGCTCGAGCCCCGACATAGACGAGGCGCTGCTCAACATACAGGCGATAAACGACTTCCTGAGACAGGACGTCAACGAGAAGATCTCCTACGAGGACAGCGTGGCCCACCTGGAGCGCATGGCGGGGGTGGGCGTCCATTGAGGAAGTTCAAGTTCCGCCTGGAGACGCTGGGCCGCTTCCGGGCGCTCAAGGAGGACATGGCCAAGAGGGATTTCGCCGCGGCGCTGAGCCGCTATCACGCGGAGCTCGCCCGGCTGGAGGCTCTCCATATGGAGGAGGTCCGGGCGATAAGGGGGCTCCGCGAGGTGCTCTCGGTCGATTTCAGGGCCGAGGAGATGAAGATGTGGGCCGACAGGAGGGCCTGCCTGGCGGTGGACGTCGAGACGCAAAGGCTGGTCGTGCACAGGGCCCACCTCTTCCTCGAGGAGAAGCGCGAGGCGATGACGGAGGCCATGAAGGAGAGGAAGGCGGTGGACAGGCTCCGGGAGAAGCAGCGCGCGCGGCACGACTACGAGATGGAGCGCCTCGAGCAGGGATTCCTCGACGAGGTCGGAGCGTCGCGGTTCATCATGGAGAGCGGAGCCGGACGGGGGGGTGCGTCGTCGTGACTGGTGGCGTAGCCGCGGTACAGGCCCGGATAGCGGAGATTGAAACGCGGATCAGGATGCTTGCCGGCGGAGTCAGCTTCACGGATGTGCTCAGCCGGGTCACCTCGGGGACCGGACCCGGTTCATACACGGCCTCCGCCTCGTACCCGGCGGCCTTCGCCTCCACGGCGGCCGCGTCGACCTCGCTCCTTTTCAACAACCCGGCCGACCCCGAGAAGGTCGCCACCATGCTGCGCAGTCTGGGCGAGGACGAG
>CAZAIS010000462.1:0-2487 GCA_964485255.1 uncultured Acidimicrobiales bacterium
GAGTTCGAGCGGATACTCGCCGCCAACGGCCCCACTGGGGGTCACGTCGTCAGGCGTTCCGACGGCGGGCCGGTCAGGAAGCTCGCTTTCATCCAGTGCGTAGGGTCGCGCGACTCGAGCGCGGGCAACACCTACTGCTCGTCGGTGTGCTGCATGTACGCTACCAAGCAGTCCATAATCGCGAAAGAACATGACGGCACGATAGAGCCCACGGTCTTCTTCATAGACATGAGAGCTTACGGCAAGGGGTTCGACGAGTACTACGAGAAGGCGAAGAACGAACAGGGAATCAGGTACGTACGGTGCCTGGCCTCCTACGCCAAGGAGATGCAGCCCGGCAAGAGCATGCTCGTCGGTTACGTGGACGAGAGCGGCGCGACGATCGAGGAGGAGTTCGACCTGGTCGTACTCAGTGTAGGGATCGAGCCTGACGCGGCCTGCCTGGCGGAGGCACTGGGAATCGAGCTGGACAGGCACGGTTTCGTTGACACGGACGGGTTCCTCACGGTCGCGACGTCCAGGGACGGCGTATACGCCTGCGGGGCCGTGGAGAGCCCCAAGGACATACCCGACAGCGTGGTCCAGGCCAGCGCTTCTGCGGGCATGGCCTCCTCCAGGCTCGGGGCGGGTCGGGGAGAGTTGATCGAGCGCACCGAGTACCCGGTCGAGCGTGACGTTACCGGCGAGCCGCCGAGGATCGGGGCCGTCATATGCCGCTGCGGCACCAACATCGGCGGTGTGGTAGACGTTCCCGCCGTGGTGGAATACGCGAGGACCCTCCCGGGGGTGGTGTTCGCGGAGGAAAGGCTCTACGCGTGCAGCCAGGACGCTCAGGAATGGATACGTGACATCGTTAAGGAGAACGACCTCAACAGGTTGCTGGTGGCCTCCTGCACCCCGAGGACGCACCAGCCACTGTTCCGCGAGACGCTGAAGACAGCGGGGCTCAACAAGTATCTCTTCGAGATGGCCAACATTAGAGAGCACTGCTCCTGGGTTCACATGACGATGCCCGACGAGGCGACCGAGAAAGCAAAGTCCCTCGTCAGGATGGGCGTCGAGAAGGCCGCGCTGCTTGAGCCGCTCGAAGAGGGCGTGTCTCCCGTGACGCCCAGGGCGCTGATCATAGGCGGAGGGGCGGCCGGAATGACGGCGGCCCTCCAGCTCGCGGACGCGGGGTTCAAGACCTACCTGGTGGAGAAGGAGAGCGAGCTGGGCGGCAACATGAGGCACGTCGCAAGGACCATCGAGGGCGCGGACGTCTCAGGGAAGCTCGACGAAATGGAGAAACGCGTTGCGGCGCACGAAAACATCGACCTGTTCACCGCCTCCGGGGTGGAAGCCGTTGAAGGATTCATCGGCAAGTTCCACACCACGATCCGCACGCAGGAAGGCCCGGTGGAGGTTGACCACGGGGTGGTAATCGTGGCGACCGGCGGCCTGGAGTACGAGCCGGCCAAGGGAGAGTACTGCCGGGGCGAGGACGAGCGGGTGATCACGCAGACCGAGCTCGAGCGCCGGATCGCCCGGGACCCCGCGTCGATCGCGGCCCTTCGGGACATCGTCATGGTGCAGTGCGTCGGCTCGCGCAACGACGAACACCCGTACTGCAGCAAGATATGCTGCGGAGTGGCGGTGAAGAACGCCATCGCGGTCAAGAGGATCAATCCCGAAGCGATGCTGAGCGTGTGTTACAGGGACCTTCGTACCTACGGCCTCAAGGAAGACTACTACCTGGAGGCTCGCGACCTCGGCGTCAACTTCATCCGGTTCGACGGGGACGACCCCCCCGCGGTAGCGGCGGGATCCACCCTGGAGGTCAAGGTGAACGACAGGAACGTGAGGGGAGAGCAGGTCGTCCTCGAGGCCGACCTCGTCGTGCTTTCCTGTGGCGTGGTGGCGAACCCGGACGCGCGCGAGCTGGCCCCCAGGCTCAAGGTCCCGCTTACCTCCGACGGCTTCTTCCTCGAAGCGCACGTCAAGCTCAGGCCGGTTGACTTCGCGACCGACGGCGTCTTCCTGGCGGGTCTCGCGCACTACCCCAAGACCATCGCCGAGAGCGTGACACAGGCGTGCGCCGCCGCCGCGCGCGCCGAGTCCGTCCTGTCCCGGGACAACGTGGTCACCGAGGGCGTCGTGGCCTGCGTGGACGAGAGGATATGCTCGGGATGCAGGCAGTGCGTCGCGCTCTGCAGCTACGAGGCCATCAGCTTCGACGAGGACCGCCGTGTCGCGGTCGTGAACCGCTCCCTGTGCAAGGGATGCGGCGCCTGCGCGGCGGCGTGCACGTCGGGGGCCAACCGTCTCCTCGGCTTCAAACCCCGTCAAATCTACGCCCAAATCAAGGCCGCCTGCCAGTAGGCGTCGTTCACTTTTTACTTTTTTTGTTTACTTTCTATCGCGCCGCCGGGATTCGACTGCAAACAGTAAATAAAAAAAGACAATATGAAAAACGACACGCCCCCGGTGAACTCGGTAAAATTGGTT
>CAZAIS010000463.1:0-2485 GCA_964485255.1 uncultured Acidimicrobiales bacterium
GGTTTTCAGGTTTTATGACCGGGGTGTTTTTTTCTTTGAGCATCCGTTCATAAACTTTGTCAATGCCCCTGACAAACCGTTCAAATGAGATGGGTTTCAGCAGGTAGTCAGCCACGTCGAGTTCGAAACCCTGCAGGGCATAATTGTCATAAGCCGTGGTAAGGATTACATAGGGCTTTGTCTTCAGGGCATTGAGCAGCTGTATGCCGGTAAGGTCCTCCATCTGTATATCCAGCAGTAAAAGGTCCACACTGTTGTTGCGGAGGTATTCGAGCGTTTCCAGCGCATTGTCAAAAGTGCATTGTAACTCAAGGAAGGGTACTTTAGCACAGTATTCCTTTAAGATATCAAGAGCCAGGGGCTCGTCATCCACGGCTATGCAGCTGATTTTCATATTAATCCATGATTTCAAGTTTGATTCTGAAAGTATCTGCTTCTTCGGTAATCTGCAGATGATGTTTGTTGGGATATAGAAGAGCCAGCCTCTTTTTAATCAGGCTCAACCCTATGCCGCTTTCACTGTTATCCCGGGTCAATGATGTTTTCCGCAGATAATTGACCACCTCATAGGCAATGCGGTCGTTCTTCACCGCTAATCTTATCACAAGAAAAGGCTGATGGGTTTTGCTGCCATGTTTAAAAGCATTTTCAACGAAAGAGATCAGCATCATAGGTGCAATGGTCCTGCCTTCGGTATTGCCTTCAATCGTAAATGAAACGGACTCCGGATGCCTGATCCTCAGTTTCTGCAATTCGATGAAGCTCCTGAGGTATTCAATTTCTTTGTCAAGCGGAACCCGGTCGCCTGTTGCGTCATAGAGCATATACCGCATGATTGACGACAGTTTCATAATGGCGGGGGGCGCCTCGTCCGATTTTTTGTAGACCAGCGAATAAATGTTATTGAGTGTATTGAACAGGAAGTGCGGATTGATCTGGGACCTGAGCAGGGCCAGCTCTCCCGCCTGCTGTTGTTTGATCAGTTCATCCCTGAGTTTCTGTGCTTCAAACGAACGGATCATAAACCAGATCAACACTGCATAAATTCCTGTGATGATCACCAGCCGGAGGTTATTCCAGAAGTACGCCCATTCGAAAACCAGCTCCTCCTGCGGCATACTGCTGAAAAATTTCCAGGATATAAACTCCAGCGGCGTCCTGAATCCCGATAACAGTGCGATAATGATCAATCCCGAGCATGCAGCGGCAAGCCGGTTCTTATATTTCATCAGATACGGGAATGCGAAATAAATGGTGTAAAAAGTGACAACATACAAAAGCAACGACAAAATAACCTCGAAAAGATACTGATGATTCTCCAGGAAAGATTTCTCCACCTTCCCGATGTACATGGGGAAAAGGGCCTGATTGATGATGTAGAACCAGTAAAAAAGATGGATCAGCAGCACATGTTTTCTCTTCATCGCTTTTATAGGTTGCTGTGATTTACTTACTCAAATATACGCAAAATAAGGGAATTCAGGTTGTTGTGAAATGATCAAATCGATGAAACAGGAAGAACAGACGGTAAAATAAACAGCGGATTCTGTGAAGTGTCACTTCGGTTAAACGGATAAGGTGAATAACTGTTAAATCTTTGTTTTCCGGCCGGGGCAGGGGGCGAAATACAGTAAAATAATATTTGATGCTTAGCCTTCCCGTTGCAATGCGCCGGCAGGGGCGGGCAGCGTAAAACCAATAATGTAATTGTATATTTGCAATAAAGATCCGTCATTTATGCCCGACCTGCAGAAAGAGATTCCGGCTTACCTGATGCTGAAAAGCAATATTGTCAGACTGATTCTCTTTACGGCCTTCTTTGCACTTATTTTCATCAATGTTTACGCCCCTTTCGGAGTTGATGTATGGTTTCACACCACGCGCTGGCAGCTATTGCTCTATTCCAGTGTAATTATCCTGACCGGTGTCCTGGTGGTGGTGATCAGCCGCATCATTATGTATCATACGCGCCGTACGAAACTGCTCAGACTCTGGCAATACCTGGTATGGGTGCTTGCCGAGGTATTTTTCATGGGATTGTTTTATACCCTTTATCAGAAGCTGATTTTGCATGACCCCAGGTTTTTTCCTGACCTGCTGACATTGTCGGTTCAGAATACCGCCCTTGTGCTGCTGCTGCCATACAGTGTGCTCTGGCTTTACTTTTCGTGGGAGGATAAAAAGACCAGGCTTGAAAAGATCAGGAAAGAAGGGACTCCTGACGGGCAGGTAAAGGGGATGGTTCACTTTTGCGATGAAAGGGGCGGGCTTCGCTTTTCGCTGAAGGCTGAAAATCTTTTATACCTTGAAGCGGCTGATAATTACGTTTATATCCATTATCTCGACAACGGCAAACTCAACCGGCATCTGCTCCGCAGTAATCTAAAAAGGCTGGAAGGGGAATTGCATGATACCGCCCTGATACGCTGCCACCGCTCCTATATGGTCAACAGTGAAAAGGTGAGCCTGATCCGTCGTGAAAAGG
>CAZAIS010000464.1:0-2482 GCA_964485255.1 uncultured Acidimicrobiales bacterium
CGTGCCCAGTGGAATGCTCGCGGACTCCACCGGAACCAGGAGACTCGAAACCGCGGGGATCCTTCTGATCGCCCTGGGCCTGAGCGCGCTCGCGTTCGTCGGCTCACGGGCCTCGATTGCCACGGTTGCGAGCTCGCTGGTGATTTTCGGCCTGGGAGGAGCACTCTTCGCCTCGCCCAACTACAGTGCCGTGATGGGAAGCGCACCAAAGTCCCTGCTGGGAGTGGCCGGAGGAATATACGGCACGGTGGAGACCATGGCGACTCTGTTCGCGTTCGCTCTCTGCGACGCCGTACTGGGCCGCTGGGGCGACGTGAAGGGGTCCGCCCAGGGTGCCCGGCTCACGCTGCTCAATCCCGAGGTACACGCGGTGATCCGACACGTGTACCTGGCGGCCTTCATCGTTGCCCTGGTGGGATTCGCGATATGCGCGCTGAAGTTCCTCTTCGGGCCCGGGGGCGGCGGGTTGCGCGGAAACGGCGGTCCCGTATGAGGAGCGGCTAGGGGGAGAACCCCACGACGTCGGAGCCCCCGGTCCAGGCGCCCTTGTAGTTGAAGTACATGGGGCGTTCGGCGACTATTGTCTTGTTGTTGAAGCACTCCACCTTCGCCGAGAAGTCGTGGGCGGCGTCGTCCCCCTCACCCAGGACGTCCTTTGCGATGACCGTGGCGCGAGCGGTGGCCGGCACTGTCAGCAACTGCTCCCGGGTCGCGCCGTCCCCCATCATGTAAGTTATCTTCACCTGGGCGGCGGCGAGCCCGGGGTTCTGGATGGTCAGGTACGGCTCGAAGCCGGGCCTGCAGGTCCCTTCCGCGAAATAGAACGCGGTCGATGGAGACAGCGCACCCACCACCCCGGTGCCACCCGTCCATGCTCCCTTGTAGTTGAAGTACATGGGGCGCTCGGCGACGATGTCCACGTTGTTCAAGCTCTCCACCTTCGCCGAAAAATCGTGGGCGGCGCCATCTCCGACCCCCAGGACGTCCTTCACCCTGACGGTCTCGCGGCTGGTGGCGGGCACCGCCAGGACCTGCTGCGACGTCGTGCCGTCACCCTTCATGTAGGTTATCTTTACCCGCGCCTCGAGCTTGGTGGGGTTCTGTACGGTGACGTAGGGATCGAAGCCGGGCCGGCACGTCCCCTCCGCGAAGTAGAATGCCTCGGCGGGGGATGTCGCGCCGACCACGTCGGAGCCCCCCGTCCAGGCGCCCTGGTAGTTGAAGTACATCGGGCGCTCGGCGACGACGGCCCGTCCGTTCGTGCACGCGACCCTGGCGCTGAAGTCGTGCCCGGGGTCGTCTCCCTCGCCCAGCACGCTCTTCACCGCGACGGTCGCCCGTGCCGTTGGCGGAACGGTAAGGTCCTGGCGCCGGGTCCCGCCGTTCCCCGTCATGTAAGTTATCCTGATTCGCGCCTCGGATGCGCCGGGGTTCTGTATCGCCAGGTACGGCTCGAAGCCGGGCCTGCAGGTCCCTTCAGCGAAGTAAAAGGTCCTCGAGGGAGCGGTGGCGCCGACCACGTCGGATCCCCCGGTCCAGACCTCCCGGTAATCGAAGTACATGGGGCGTTCAGCGACGATCTGAGCGTAGCCGGTGCTCTCGACCCTGGCGGAGAAGTCGTGGGCGGCGTCGTACCCTTGCCCGAGCACGTCCTTGACGGTAATCGTTGCGCGCGTGGCGGCCGGCACGTCGAGGGTCTGCCGCCGTGTCGTTCCGTCACCCTTCATGTAGGTTATCAACGCCCTGGTCGCGGAGGACCCGGGATTCTGCACGGTCAGGTATGGGTCGAAGTTGGGCCGGCAGGTCCCCTCCGCGAAGTAAAAAGCCGGGTGGTTCACGATGAAGGCGAGGCCGTTCGACGTACCCCACGGTGCGTGCGCGACGACGTTCCCGGTTCGCGCGCCCACCGGTACCGCACAGACCACCTCGTGATCGGACCACGATATGTAGTTGCCGACCCGGACTCCATTGAAAGTCAGGAAGGAAGAGCCCCTCACGGCGCCCAGCCGCCTGCCCGTAATGGACACGACGTCCCCGACCGATCCCCGCGAGGGGTGGATGCCTTCCAGTCGCGGGGGGGCCGCGGGGGCCGCGTGGATGGTGAAGACGTGATCGAGCGGCGAGGGCGTCTCGCTTCCCGTGACCACGTTGACGCTCCTGGCGCCCGGCTTCGCGTCCGGCGCCACGGCCAGGTGGGCCGTCGCGTGGGTTTCGTCCGAGGCGAACGTGGTGCTCACCTCCACCCCGCCCCCGGATACGGTCGCCCGGCTCTCGCCGTTGCGGAAATGGGTGTTCCCGCCGAGCACGTTGAGCTCGATGGAATGCCCCTGAACGGCGGAGGTCGGCTCGCAGTCCAGTATGACCGGATCCGGCGGCGTCTGTACCGTGAACGTCATGCCGTTGGAAACGCCGGCGGGGGTCGTTACCGTGACCGGCCCGGTTGTGGCATCGCCGGGAGCTCGACAGACTATCCGCCCGTCGG
>CAZAIS010000465.1:0-2463 GCA_964485255.1 uncultured Acidimicrobiales bacterium
GCGATATCCTGGGGCGATCGACGCCGACCCCGCGACTCCGCCCGTACGTCCGCCGCGTCTATCAGGGCATCCAGGCCCAGGTCGCGCGCGAGCCTCTCCACGTACCTCGCGTCCCGCGCCGAGTCCTCACCGCGCAACATGTGATCAAGGTGAAAGACGCGCAGCGACAGGTTCGCGTCGCGCGCTATTTCATGCAGGAACAGGAGCATCGCCACCGAGTCGGGACCGCCCGAAACGCCCACGACGACCGTCTCCCCTCCGGTGAGCATCCCGTAGCGCGCGATCGTCCCGCCCGCCACCGCGGTGAGGTCCCTAGCGTGTCCTCGTGCCATTACACCACCCCGCAACGGGTCCCGGTCCGGCACACCCCGGACCTTTCGCCTGCCGCCGTTTTTCCGTCGCGACGGTCGCGGGCCGGGTCGCCATTACTTGAAGCGCTCAGGAGCGCCACCCTGCACGAACCCGCGCCCGCCGGTGACGGTTACGGTTGTCCCCAGGGCCGCGCTGTAGGCGCCGATGGTCCCTGCCCAGGCCGTGGCCGCCTGCCCGTCGAGTATCCTCGGCCTGCAACCTTGAATGGCGGCCGGGACTATCCTGGCCTGCACGAGCCCGCCGGGGCCCAGCAGGGTGATGAGCATGACCGACCTGGCGGACTCGGCACGGGGCGGGCTGAAGACGAAGTTGCCGAGGCTGTATGCTATGAGACGGTTGCGGTACAGCTCGAACCCCTGCACCACGTGAGGGTGGTGGCCCAGGACCAGGTCCGCTCCGCTGTCCACCGCCAGGTGCGCCAGGTTTTTCTGCTCGGAGCTGGGCGACGTCGCGAGCTCGATCCCCCAGTGAAAGGAGGCCACCACGATCTCTGCGCCCGGCCGGGCCGCCTTTATCGAGGAAGCGACGCGCCTGGTGTCCCAGGAAACGGCGCACCCCGGGGTCCCCGCGGCAGCCGCCCATCCGTCCGGGACTATTCCGTTGAACGCCAGGAAGGCCACCCTGGTTCCGTTCACGTCCAGGATCGCGGGCGCATAGGCTTCGGAGGCGTTTGCTCCGCTTCCGCACCAGGCGATGCCGTTCTCGCGCAGGTGGCTCATGGTCTCCATGAAGGCGTCCGTCCCGTAATCCATGAAGTGATTGTTGGCGAGCGAAACGACCTTGATATTGCCTTGCTTCAGGGCTCCGGCCGAATCAGCCGGTCCCCTGAAGGTGTACTCTTTCCCGGCGACGGGGGTCCCGCAGGAAGCAATGCAGCACTCCAGGTTTGCGAACGACAGGTCCGTCGAAGCGAAAGCCCGGCACACGTTTCCGAAAGGATAGTCCAGTCCTCCCTCCTCCAGCGAGGGGGTGACCCCATCGCCGAAGTTGACGTCGCCGCCCGCCGAGACCGTCACCAGGCCCCTCGACGCCGTGGCCGATGCGGCCACGGATTTCCAGAGCGAACAAAGCCCGGCGGCCCCTTCGGCGCCCCTGGAAGCGCCACACCCGGCGGCGGTAAGGATCAGCACCACGGCCAGAGCCGCCCCGAGCGCGGGTGCCCGCCCTCCCCCGGCCACGCGCGCGATACACGACATCCAGTTCCTCCATTCGCCTGCTTACCGCATAACTATATAGCAGTCCGGGACGGGGTAGCGATGCAACACCGGGTGTCCCCGGCGGGACGATGTCTATGGCTCGTTCATGGGCAACTTGAACCGGAAGGCCGTGCCGCCGCCCTCCCGGGCCTCGCAGTATATGTCTCCTCCGTGCGCGTGGACTATCTCCCGCGCGATATAGAGACCGAGGCCCATGCCCGGTGTCGAGTGGTGCATCGTATCCTCGACCTGGTAGAAGCGGTCGAACACCTTGTCCCTGTCGCGGTCGCCGATGCCGCGGCCCCTGTCCAGTACGGCACCCTCGAGATCCTTGCCGCTCCTCTTCAACTCGATCTCCACCGGCGCGCCGGGAGGCCCGAACTTGACCGCGTTCTCGAGCAGGATCACCAGCAGTTGCACGAGCTTCTCGGGATCCACGTAAATCATCCCCAGGTCCCTGTCGATCCGGGTGGGGAACGTGTTGCTGGTGCCCATCACCTGCATGTCCTCCAGGGTCATGTCGACCACTTCGCCGGGCATGATGTTCCGCTTCTCCACGGGGAAGCGACCCTCCTCGACCCGCGAGACGTCCATCAACTCTTCCACGTAGCGGGTCAGCCGGTTGGCGGAAGAGTCGATGTCGCTGAGTATCTCCAGGACGTGCTCCCTGGGCATGTCATCGATGAAGCCGCTCAGTGTGTTCGCGTACCCCTTGACGATCGTGATGGGATGCCTCAGCTCGTGCGAGGCGACGCTAAGGAAGTGCTTGAGCCTCTCGGCCGTCTCGGCGAGATCGCGCTCGTAGCTCCGCTCTCTCGTGATGTCTATAAGGGATACGATGCAGGCCGATCTGCCGGGGAGCAGGCCCATGTTCGCGAGTACGTTCAGTGTGTTG
>CAZAIS010000466.1:0-2458 GCA_964485255.1 uncultured Acidimicrobiales bacterium
CCGTTGAGGGAGAGCCACTCCCCGAAACTCATGCGCATATGCGTAACCGATGCCATGAACCCGCATTCGGGGAACTTCGCGTAATCCACCCTGCCGAGATCGAAATCGGCGAAGGTTTTACTGAAGCTGTACTCGAGGCGTTCTCCGCAGACGATGCACGTCTCTTCGACGTGTGGAGCGTCCATCAGCCTCACCCGCGCGTCGCGCCGGGCGAAGCGCCCTGGACGCCTGCCTGGTCTTCGGGAAGGCGGCTCGCGTTCGCGCGCCGGAGCAGGAGGGCTCCCATCCGTCGCGACTCGTAGTCACCCCGCTCGAGAGCTTCCATGGCGGCTTCGATCGCCGGCGGGGAGCCGCACGTGGCCGGAGCCCAGGCCGCGGCCCACCTGACGGGCCCGCACGGGTCGTTCAGCATCCCGCTCAGCACCGGCGCGGCTTTTGCTATGATGTCGATCTCGCAGGCGGCCCGCGCCGCGATCCAGCGCTCCCTGGGTTGGAACCGTATCAGGTCCACCAGCGCATCGAGGCCCGGCCGGCCGCAACCGGATAGCATGAACACGGCCCCTTGATCGAAGGCGCCCTCCCCGGTCGAAATGACCCTCATGAGGAGCTCCACCGCCGCCCGCGACTCACCGCGTTTCGCGAGCGCGGCGGCCGACGCGAGGAGCGTCTGAGGCTCTTCGACCCCCGACAGGCTCGAGACCGCTTCGGCAAGCTCCGCCTCCCCGGCGGAATAGATGTTCAATGCCATTGAAGCGGGTCGCGACAGAGGCGCCCGGTTTGCGGCCTCGCGCGCGGGCGGTGCCGCACGCCTGCGACCGCGTTTCGCCAGGGCCAGCGCGGACACCGAGGCCTTCAGTGGGTCCGGACTCTCGAGCGCCCTCAGGAGAGCATCTTCCACGTCCATCTTTGTAGAGACCAGGGCCTCGAAAGCCTGACCGGCAGGCCCCGTCCGGCGGCCCGCCGCTACCGCGACAAGTATGCCGGTCGCTTCGGGGCGCGACGACAGGGCGCGCGCCGCCTCCTCGGACAGGCGGTCGTGAACCGATTCGAGCAGGGCCCTGCCGAGCAACTCCGCGTCGAGCAGCAATCCCGTTCGGCGCACACCGCGAGCGGCCGCCTCCGCCGAGGCAAGGTCCCCCCCCTCGAGGGCGCGCGCGACGAGATCCGCGACCACGGAAGCGTCCCCGGTCGCGCCTAGGACAGCCAGGAGCGAGGCCTGGAGGGCGGCGTCACAGCCTGGTTCGTCGAGCAGGGACAGGAGCGCCCGGGCCGGCGCTTTGATTTCGGCGAGGCACCGCTCGGCGAGGGCCGTTCCGCTCGAGCGCCTGCGAAGCGCGTCGATGAGCGTATCGAACGACTGCATCCCGCGGCGCGCGAGGCCGGTCGCCGCCGTGAGGGCGACGGCTCCCTCGGGGTCGTCGAGAAGCATGCCGAGGCGCTCGAGCGCTTCCGGCCCTTCCTCGATGCCGAGCCTGCGGGCGGCGTCCACCTTGAGCCCGAGGGATCGCGAATCCCGAATTTCCTCCATATCGCAGCGCGAAACCTCCCGGCTCCCTTCCATTCATCAGCCCCCGAGTACTACACGCGAGACCGTCTCGACGATCCGCTCGAAGTCGACGCGATCGAGGTCCGGGTATATCGGCAGGCACAACACTCTAAGCGCAGCGTCGGCGGCCACGGGCACCCCGGCAGCCGGGTCGGGGCAGTCGTCTTCGAGGTAATCGAAGCACGGCGTAATCGGGTAGAAGTACTTCCGGGATTTCACCCCGCGCGCCAGCAGTGCGTCGTGCACCGCGTCGCGCAGGGCGGCGTCCCTGAAGAGGACCGGCATGTAGGAATAGTTGTATCGTCCGGCGCGCAGGACCTGAAAGGAGACCCCGTCGAGCGGGGCCAGCCTCTCGAGGTACGATTCGTAAATCGCCTTCCGCGCCTCTATCTTCTGGTCCACTTCATCAAGGTTGCAGAGCCCGACCGCCGCCAGGATCTCGCTCATCTTGGCGTTGATCCCCGGCGCGCCGACCCGTACCTCCGAGAGGATTCCGTGGTTCCTCATGCTCCTGATCTCTCCGGCGATTTCAGCGTCGCCAGGGCACACGGCGCCCCCCTCCATGGTGTTGAAGACCTTCGTGGCGTGAAAGCTGAGGGCGGAGGCGTCCCCGTACTCGAGAACCGACCTGTCTTTGTACTCGACCCCGAACGCTTGGGCCGCGTCGTATATCAACTTCAGGCCGTTCCGGCGGGCCACCGCGGCCAGGCCCTCCACGTCGCAGGGATTGCCGTAGACGTGCACGGCGATTATCGCGCTGGTGTCGTCTGCGATCTTCCGCTCCACGTCGGCGGGATCGATGCATAGAAAGCCCGGTTCTATGTCGGCGAAAACAGGGCGCAGGCCTTCCCAGGAAATGAGGTTGGTGGTGGTGGCGAAAGTGAACGGTGTGGTAACCACCGACCCCGAGAG
>CAZAIS010000467.1:0-2452 GCA_964485255.1 uncultured Acidimicrobiales bacterium
CTCGCACAACCCGTACCAGGACAACGGGATCAAGGTCTTCTCGGGAGCCGGCTTCAAGCTCTCCGACGAGCAGGAGGCCGAGATCGAGGAACTCATCCTGGCGGGAGAGCTTCCCGACCGGGTGCCTCCCGCGCACGACATGGGCCGGGCCTACAGGCTGGACGACGCCATCGGCCGTTACATCGTCTTCCTGAAGAATACCTTTCCGCGCAGCCTGTCCCTCGAGGGTGTCAAGATCGCGCTCGACGTCGCCAACGGCGCCACCTACAAGGTGGCCCCAACGGTGTTCCGGGAGCTGGGGGCCGACGTCACGGTCATCCACGACGAACCCAACGGGCTGAACATCAACGAAAAGTGCGGCTCGCAGCACACCGAGGACCTGCGCAAGACGGTGCTCGAGACCGGGTCGACCGTGGGTCTCGCGTTTGACGGCGACGGCGACCGGCTTATCGCCGTTGACGAGCTGGGCAGGGAGATCACCGGCGACCAGATACTCATCGTCTGCGCGACCCAGCTCAAGAAGAAGGGACGGCTCGCCAACGACCTGCTGGTCAGCACGATCATGAGCAACCTGGGCCTGAAGGTCGCCTGCGAAAAGTACGGGTTCAAAAACCACATCTCGAAGGTGGGCGACAGGTACGTCCTGGAGGACATGCAGCGGTTGGGCGCCGTGCTCGGCGGAGAGGAGTCCGGCCACGTCATATTCCTCAGGCACCATACGACCGGCGACGGCATCCTTACCGGCCTGCAGCTCCTGGCCGCCATGCGCGACGCGGAGCAACCGCTCTCGGAGCTGGCCGGGCTGATGGACGTCTTCCCCCAGACGCTCATCAACGTGGAGGTCGCCGGCAAGCCGGAGATCGAGACCGTCACCGAAGTCGCCCGGGCGATCGAGCGGGTGGAGGCGGAGCTGGAGGGCAAAGGCAGGGTGCTGGTGCGCTACTCGGGCACGCAGAACGTGTGCCGGGTCATGGTGGAAGGCCCGACCGAGGAGATTACCGCCGGGTACGCGCGCGAGCTCGCCGATATCGTCAAATCCGCGATCGGCTGACCGGGAAACGAGATGTCTTTCAAGATCTACCTTACACGCGACTTCGACCAGATGAGCGAGGTCGCGGCCGGCGTCGTCGAGGCCGGCATCCGCGAGAAGCAATCGGCAAAGGACGAGTTCGTGCTGGGTCTCGCGACGGGCAGCTCGCCCACGGGGCTCTACAAGCACCTGGCCAAGGCGTTCAACGCCGGCCGGATCGACCCCTCCCGGGTGCGCTCGTTCAACCTGGACGAGTACGTGGGCCTTCCGGGTGAAAACGCGCAGCAGCGGGCGCTTCACCCGGAGTCGTACTGTTACTTCATGGTCCGCGAGCTATTCGCCCTGCTGGAGCGTCCGTTCAGGGAGACGAACGTGCCCTGGGGGACACTGGTGGACCAGGAGGAACTGGTCGACGCGCTCGAGCGGCACCCTCACTGCTACGAGACGAAGGGAACCGACAAGGGCAAGGCGGTCGTCATCAACGACCACGCCGAGGGCGTCCTGCGCCTCATCAAGGAGGAGATACTGGACGCTTACGCCCGGAAGATCGAATCCTTCGGCGGCATCGACCTGCAAGTCATCGGTATCGGCGGGCGGGGTCACGTGGCCTTCCACGAGAGCGGGATCCCCTTCGACGCATACCCGGTGCTGCTGGTGAAGCTGGACGACAACACCGTTCTGAACGCGGTGGCCGACGGGCACTTCGCGTCAGTCGAGGACAGCCCGCGATACGCTGTTTCCATGGGCGCGGAGCTGGTCTACCGCTCGCGAACGGTGGTCCTGCTCGCCAACGGCCGCCGCAAGACCGGCCCCGTCCTGGAGTCCGTCCTGGGCCCCGTCACCTGCGACGTCCCCGTCTCCTACGGCCAGGCTTTCGTGCGTAACGGGGGCAGGCTTGTATACGTCCTGGACGAGGTCGCCGCCGCGGGGCTGCTGGACCGCCGCCTGGAGGTTGAAGAGCGGGGGTACGAGATTATTGACGTGCGCGACCGGCCCTGCCGGGCCCTTTCGGACCTGGTATTCAGCCGTGACCCCGAGACCGGCCGCATGCGGTAGAGGCCTTCAGCCCATGGAAAAACAAGTCATCGACCTGCTGCGGCGAGGGGGCCCCGGGACCGGCGCCGAGATCGACGAAGCCCTGGGTAATAAGACGTTCGCGCTGTGGAAAGCCTGCATGCTCTCGCCCGGGTTGGAGGTGCGAAGGATCGGGAGGCGTTACCTCAGGCTCGACGAAAAAGTGGACGGCTACGCGCGGCTCTCTCCTTCCATGCTACGTGAATTCCTTACCTACACCATCGTCGGCTTGAAGGGGGACGACGCCGCGATCGAGACGCGGGCCGGGGAACTCCAGGCCCACATACAAGAAGTGAGCCGCACGAAGTTTCGCATGGCGAGTCGGCTTGTCAACGACATTATCGCTCC
>CAZAIS010000468.1:0-2449 GCA_964485255.1 uncultured Acidimicrobiales bacterium
AGCGTATCTGGGCCCAGGGAATCGCGGCTGACGGCAGGCTGGCGTGGAAGGACGGAACGGCGGTCGCCGATGTTACGAAGGCACATCTGCCAAGGGTAATACCCGATGGCAAGTTGGGAGGCGTCATAACTTACCAGGAACTGGTGTCCGCCGTCCAGTCCTCGATGGCGCAGCGCGTGTCGCTTCCCGCTCCCAAGATCACCATGAAGAGGCAGATTGAAGCCCGCAAGGGACAGCTCAAGGAGTTCTTTCTCGATGGCGACAACTTCCTGCCGGGCGCCAAAGTCGACCTGATGAGGAACCAGCAGGTGGTCATGCACGCCGCGGAGGTGATGTACTTCGCGTACACGAGGCTCTACTGCGAGTTCGACCTGCCGGACTGGATGCCGGCGGGCCCCTACGACATCCGCGTGACGAACCCCGACGGCCAGCAGGTGATCATGCAGGGCGGTTTCGTCGTCAACGAGGATGCTCCCGAGGTAACCGAAATATTCCCGCTCTCGGGTGACTGGAACGACGAGGTGCAAGTTATAGGTTCGAACTTCGGCGAGGGTCCTGGTGCGGCGAGGAGCGCCGCTTCGAGCTCATACGTCTCGTTCAACGGCGTCCGTGCCACCGAGTACAGGCTCTGGAGCGACGGAAAGATCATAGCAACCGTACCGGGGGGCGCGACGAGCGGTCCGGTCACCGTTGTGATCGATGGTGTTGCCTCGAAAGCAGAGGCATCTTTTGTAGTGGGTTCACCCGACTGGTACCTCGCCGAGGGCTCCACGGCCTGGGGATTCAGCACGTACATAACCGTGGAGAACCCGAATGCCGGGGAGCTGACCGCACGCGTCACCTACATGGACCCCGATCGCGCGGACGGCAGCGGAGAGGTGGCGAGAAGGATATTGAGGCTGCCACCAGCTTCGCAGACGACGATAGACCCTCGCTGGGACCTGGGCGATACCGACTTTTCGACCCGCGTGGAGTGCCTCGAGGGCGAATCGATAGCGGTCGACCGCACGATGTCCTGGACCGGTCCGGGGGCCTTCTGCGCCGAGGCGCATTCATCAATCGGGGTGTCCGCCCCGGCATACGATTGGCACCTTCCGGAGGGATCGTCGGCGTGGGGGTTCGAGACCTGGACGCTCGTGCAGAACCCCACGGACCAGGTCGCGAACCTCACCCTCACCTATATGATCGAGGGGAGCGAGGCGAAGGAGCTCCGGAAGAGAGTGACGCCGCGCTCGCGCGCTACGTTTTCGATGCTGGGGGATATCGGATGCGAAGCAGACGCTTCGATACGGGTGTCCTCCGACGCGCCTGTCGTCGTCGAGCGGGCGATGTACCGAAATAGCAGGCGTGAGGGACACTGCTCGGCCGGCGCCAGGAGACCGTCCCTGGACTGCTACCTGGCGGAGGGGACGACCAACTGGGGATTCACGACTTACGTGCTCATCGAGAACCCCAACGCGGCGCCGGCGGACGTGAACGTCACTTACATGACCGAGCGTGGACCGGTGCCGCAAGAGCAGTTCACCATTCCAGCGAGTTCGCGCGATACCATCAGGGCGAACGCTACGCTCGACGGCGCTGATTTCTCCATCCACGTGAAAGGATCGCTTCCTCTCGCGGCCGAACGCGCCATGTACTGGAACGGCGGGGCCGACGACGCCGAGGCGTGCCATGATTCTGTCGGTCTTCCCGCGCCGCACAAGGCGTTCTACTTCCCCGACGGGCAGACCTCGGGGGGCTGGGAAACGTGGACGCTCGTCCAGAACCCGAACCGGCGGGACGCGACGGTCGACATAACGTACCTTCCCGAGGGTGGAGGACCTTCGAAGATCCTCGCAGACACGATTCCCGCGGGGTCTCGAAAAACGTACCGCATGGCGGATATCGTGCCTTCCGGGCGGGCCGCTGTCACGGTCGCTTCGAGGGACGCATCCCTGTTGATTCTCGCGGAGAGGTCGATGTACGGCGACGCCCGCGGAAAAGGGACGGTATCCCTGGGAGGCTACTCGGACCGGCATTGAATACGCCGAATATGGAACCGGCGCGTCCGTGCGCGACATGCAGGTTAAGCCATCGCGATTTTCCTCAGGCTCCCCCGCCGAGTGTTTGCCGGAGGTCGACTTGAATGTCAATGCCCGGGAGTTCCGGGTGCGGACCTCTATGTCGCGCGGAAGCCGTCCCGCATCCCGCCGAGGGTGGAGGAGTCGCCGAGCATCTTGACGGGGCTCTCGGCGTCGGGGTCGACGCCGGGCTCGTAGCCGAAGGCGTCCTTTACGGAGCCGCGCGCCAGCCGGTATAGGCGGCGCAGGGGGATGTCGGCCGGGCACACCGCCTCGCACATCCCGCAATCTACGCACCTGTCGGCCATGTCCACGGCCCGGACCAGGTGGAACACGGGGATATCGGGAGGCTTGGAATCCGGCCCTACGAGGTCGTAGTTGTCGAGCGC
>CAZAIS010000469.1:0-2433 GCA_964485255.1 uncultured Acidimicrobiales bacterium
GGCGGTGAAGGGGTTGCGCAACAGCGCCGGCAACTTCTACATAAACGACAAGCCGACGGGAGCGGTCGTCGGGCAGCAGCCGTTCGGCGGTGCGCGCGCCTCGGGCACGAACGACAAGGCGGGGAGCCTGATCAACCTCGCGCGCTGGGTTTCGCCGCGCGCCATCAAAGAGACTTTCCTGCCGCCGAAAGACTACAGGTACCCTTTCCTGGAAGAAGAATGAGCGCCGCGCCGCGCGCCGGCGAAAAACACCCGGGAGGCAAGATGAACGGCAGGATAGACAGGGTGGCGGTGATAGGGGCGGGAGTGATGGGCGCGGGACTCGCGCAATTGTTTGCCCAGAACGAACTCGAGGTCAGGCTGCACGACCTGTCCGGTGACGCGCTCGAGAGAGGCCTCGCCAGGGCCCGGGCGAACCTCGAGTTGCAGGCGGAGATCGGGTGGATCGCGTCGACCGGCATCGAGGCGGTGCTGGGGAGGATACAGAAAGAGACCGACCTCGCGAACGCGGTGGACGGCGCGGATTTCGTCATCGAGGCCGTTCCAGAGGACCTGGAGCTGAAGAAAGAGGTCTTCGGCAGGCTGGCCGGCGCCGCCCACCCGGAGGCCGTGCTGGCCTCCAACACCTCCACCTTCAACGTCATGGCCGAGGTGGACTCCGCCATCGCGGGGCGCGTCCTGATCGCGCATTTTTTCAATCCTCCCCAGTTGGTGCCGCTGGTCGAGGTCGTCCTGGGGGAGGAGACCGAGCAGGACGTCGCCCGCTCCACGGTTGCTTTTCTGAAGAACCTGGACAAGGAGGTCCTGGTCCTGAAGAGGTACGTGCCCGGCTTCGTGATCAACCGCTTCCAGCTTGCGATAAACGCCATGGCTTACTCGATTCTCCTGGAAGGCGTGGTGGGGCCGGAGGACATAGACCGCGCTATCGAGAATTCCATAAGCCTCCGACTGGCAGTGGGCGGCCCGTTCGCGACGATGGACCTGGGGGGTCTCGATACTATAGCGGCCTCGGCCCGGACAATGGGCCTGGAACCGCCCCCGGCGCTGGCCGACCGCGTGGCTAACGGAGACCTCGGGGTCAAGACGGGCAAGGGTTTTTACGATTACGCGGGGCGGAGCGAGGAAGAGATCCTCAGGAGCCGCGACCGCCGGCTGATGCTCCTGCTCGAAGCCTTCAGGGAAGGTCGACAACCCGATTGAGCGCGATCTTTCCGGTGAACTCTCCTGCCGGGGAAGGGCCGGCCGCAGACGGCCTTCCTTGAGAGACGCGGCATGCCGGTGGCCATGGCCCGGGAGAAGCTCGCCGGCCGTGAGAGTACCCCGGACGGGACTCCCACATTATGGTGACCCCCGAATCACCCTCCCTGTTGACTCATGTTCAGACTATTGAGCGTCGATAGTCCAAGTAGGGTTGGTCAGCGGACTGGGTGAGGACGATGTTGATTCCTGGCTTCAGAACGGTCAGAGCACGGAGCACTGCCCTCCGAGGCGAGGGCGGCTTCACGCTTGCCGAAGTGGGCATCGTCGTGGCCATCATCGCGATACTGGTATCGATCGCGGTGCCGGTCCTGATCAACCATTCCAGCAAGGCCGAGCACGCCGTGGCCGTGCAGAACCTGGTAACCGGGAGCAAGCAGGTGGAGAACGTGTGGTTCTCCAAGCTCGCGACACAGGTCTCACCTATCCCCAACGGCACCTATCGCGATTACAATCCCCCAACCGAGCTGGCCAGCAGCGTCGTGGACGGATACGTCCCCATCAACGCGAGGTACATGAGCATCTGGGAGCCCAAGACGCGCTGGGTGGACCTCGAGGTCGGTGGTGGGTCCAAACCTGTGGCGAGCCCTGGGAACGGCTCTTGCCGCGGCGCCGGTGACTACGCTTTCCGGATCACGTCGGTTTGGAAGGCGGGGGAGGTCGTGGCGGCCAGCCCGGACATCGCCAATGAATGGGAACTCATGGCCGGCAGCATCGGGATCGTTGAGAACAGTTATTCCTGGGACGGCGGTTGGCACAACAACAAGGATACGCGGTACCTGACCCTCGTGACCCTCGAGGTCGGTAAGGGACTTGCCCACTTCTATACCCTGAACCTCGGGGTGACGGTGGCGGGAGGCGCGTTCGATTGGAAAGAAGGCTCGGGCCACCCCGGCGACTCGTTCGGGGACGAAATGGCCAGCGAGAAACCGTCGCCGGCGGGAGATAAACTGGGGACCGGCAGACCGGGGGGCGGACGATGACGCTGCTTCCCGGCAGGAGCCGCGTCCCGAGTACGAGCCGTTAGACGCGGCGGCGGTCCTCGAGCCGCCGTGAGGCTGCCGAAGAACACTTGAGCGCTTTGAATCCTACTGACTTTCCCGATCGCCCGTCCCCTCGGCGACCGGGGTGCCGCCGGCAATCGATGCGTCGTCCTCGTCATCCTTCCCGGATGGA
>CAZAIS010000470.1:0-2429 GCA_964485255.1 uncultured Acidimicrobiales bacterium
TTGCGCCCAGTACATCAACATCGGCACGGGCGGCGCCGACCTCTCCTCTTCTTTTTTCCTTCCGAAGCTGGTTGGATGGGGCAAGGCCGCCGAGATGTGCATGACCGGGATGCGCGTACCGGCCGACGAAGCCTACCGCATAGGGCTCGCCAACCAGGTCGTCTCCCGCGAGGAGCTTCTTCCCACGGCGAAGGCGATGGCTTCCGTCATGTGCTCCAAGAACAAGCTCGGCCTGCGCCTCACCAAGGACGCCTTCAACGCGGCGCTCAACGGCTCCTCGCTCGAGGACGCCAACCGAATGGAGGACCGCAACCAGGCGCTCATCATCGCGAACGCGATCACGGAGGGCGCGAAGGAGCTGGGGTAGGAGGCAAGCAGAATAAGGGGCAACTGACCGTTGCGGGCCGGGGGAGTCCGTCGCCGAGCAGGACCTCGTCCCGGCGACGTTTTAATACTGGATCGAGTTTCCGAACCATAAACCATGGATAGTAGTGCTGTTGAAGGAGCTGTTCGATGAGCGCACGACGTAGGGCGTCGAGACGGTTAGTCGCAGAGCTGATGGCGCTGGTCGTACTCTGTGCCCTGCTGGGACCGCTGCCGGCGGGTTGCGGGGGACCGCGCTACTTTGTTGAAGAGAACGTCCCGGTGCCAATGAGGGATGGGGTTGTGCTGCGGGCCGACGTCCGCAGGCCGAGTGCCGCCGGCCGGTATCCCGTTCTGTTGTTCCGCACCCCCTACGATAAGAACGAAGGCGACCCGGATAACGAGAGCACCTTCGATGAAGCGGTCAGGCGCGGGTACGCCATGGTTATCCAGGACGTTCGGGGTCGCTACGCTTCCGAGGGGGAGTTCGTCGCTTACGAGAACGAGGGGAACGACGGCTACGACACCATCGAGTGGGCCGCGAAGCAGCCGTGGTCGGACGGTCGTGTCGGCACCTTCGGGCTGTCCTACCCCGGCGCGGTCCAGTGGCTTGCCGCAATCCGGAATCCGCCGCACCTGAAAGCGATGGTCCCTGCCATGTGCTTCTCGGAGATAGGACCGCGGTTTATCTACTTCGGGGGCGTCTTCGAGTCCGCCTGGGCCGGATGGTCGTACAAGTACATGTCGCCGGACACACGGAAACGAAAGGGCCTCAAGGGGCCGAAGACGGTCGAGGAGGCCGGGCGCGAGTGGGAGCGGCTCGGAGGTGACGATGCCATCGCGGGGTGGCTCCCAAGCCTCCAGATGCCCTACCTCAAGGATACCGAGCCCTATCACTATACGTGGCAGGAGCACCCGCCCTATGACCCGTGGTGGGAGTGGGGTAACCTGCGCGACAGGTACACGAACGTGAAGGCGGCGGTGCTTAACCTCTCGGGCTGGTACGACGAGCCGTATGGGACCGAGGGCGCCATAAACAATTATCTGGGACTTCGTAGATCCCGCACACGCGAGAAAGACCCGCGCACGAGACTGCTGATCGGCCCATGGATACACGGGGCGGACGCCACGAAGTCCTCCTCTTCGGGAGAAAGGAAGTTCGGTGACAACGCGGCCATCGACTACGACGATGTGGTCCTCGACTGGCTTGATCACCACGTGCGTGGCATGGATAACGGCGTTGCGAGCTGGCCTGACGTCAAGTACTACGTGATGGGCTCGGACGAATGGACCGAACATGGTATGTGGCCGCCCGGGGAGACCTCCCGGGAGACTCTCCATCTCGAGAGGGGGGAACCCGGCCGTACGAAGGGCAAGCTCTCCAAGGAACCTTCGGCGGTCGACGGGAGCACTTCGTTCGTGTCTGACCCGGCCGACCCGGTGAAGGATGAGTTCGGCACTAACTTCGGGGCGTTCGACCTTCGTGGCCTGGAGAAGAGGCCCGACGTGCTCACTTTTGACACGGCGCCGTTCGATGTAGATAAGGAGGTTGTGGGCCATGTCGGGGCGGATATCTACGTGTCAAGCGACGCACCCGACTTCGATCTCTACCTCAAACTGATCGACGTCGCTCCCGATGGGACGGCCTTCAACCTGGAGAGCGCCGGCCACGAGGTGATACGGGCGAGTTATCGCAACAACACCGTCCAGCGCGATTTGTTGGGGCCGGGGCAGGTGGTAAAGCTATCCTTCGATAACTTGATCACGGCCAACAACTTCAAGAAAGGGCACAGGCTGAGGATCTACCTGATGGCCTCCTGGTTCCCCACCTATTCCCGGAACCTGCAGACTGGAGCTCTGGAGACCACCAGTGCGAATACTCGGAAGGCAACCATAAACATCCTGTCTGGGCCCTCGTACCCTTCGAAGCTGGAGCTCCTCGTGATCCAGAAGGGCGATTGACCCTGGCCTCTCGGGCCGGACCGGGGCGCACGCGGGCTGGGGCAAGGCCGCCGAAATGTGCATGACGGGCTCCCGCGTACCCGCCGACGAAGCCTACCGGACAG
>CAZAIS010000471.1:0-2421 GCA_964485255.1 uncultured Acidimicrobiales bacterium
GTCCTGGGGACCGACCTCATCGAGCGGTTCCGCGGGATGGAGGAGTACCCCAGCCGCGACGACGACCCCGAGGACTCCGAGATAAGCCGCCTCTGCTCGGGGAAGCACCTTTTCGACCAGCGCACGCTCAACTACCCGTATCGCATGGATCACGGCGACATCTACTACTCCTATTACCGGGGCGGTGGAGGCCTGGGAGACCCGCTCGAGCGCGAGGCGGGGCTCATCGAAAAAGACCTCAACGGCGGCTACCTCCTGCCGCGCTTCGCGGAGAAGGTATACGGGGCCGTGGCTTCCAAGGACGAGGAAGGCTTCTGGCAAGTCGACGGAGAGGCCACCGCCGCCCGACGCGAAGAGATACGCTCCGACCGGGCCGCCAGGGCCGTGCCGACCAGCGAGTGGATGGCCGCCGAGCGGGAGAGAGTCCTCGCGGGCGCGATCGATCCGGTCATCAAGCGGATGTACAACGAGGCCATCGAGCTCTCGAACGGCTGGGGCGGCTGGTTCAAGGAGTTCTGGGACCTGCCGGACGATTTCATCTTCGAGATCGAGTCTTGAGAAAGGGGGAGGAAGGATGCCAAGGTACGACCGCGACACTATCGAGAAACTGATAGACGGCAAGCTCGCCTGGCCCGAGGTCAAGGGCATAATGAGTGCCTTCAAGGACCCGGACCGCTTCGACAAGTACGTCGAGATAATGCAGGACCGCGTGCCCTGGGACGACAGGATATTGCTCCCGCTGGCCATGCACCTGTTCGTGGTCGAGAAGCCCGACGGCTCGCGGGTCGTGAAGTGCGACTGCGGGCACGAGTTCGGGGACTACCGCGAGAACTGGAAGCTCTCCGCCCTCGTCTTCGTGCGGGACAGCGAGGAGAAGATGCGTGAGATATACCCGCCCATGATGCACTCGGACCCCGAGTGGGTGACCCTGCGCGAGTATTACTGCCCCGGGTGCCGGACCCAGCTCGAGGTGGAGGCAGTCCCGCCGGGGTACCCGGTAGTGTTCGATTTTCAGCCGGACCTCGAGGCTTTCTATCGGGAGTGGCTCGGCAGGGAGCTCTGAGAGCCTGGCGACGCGCGGCCGCCGCGCCGGTTGTAGCGCGGTGGAGAGAAAGGAAAGGGGGAGGGCCGATGCTGGCCTTCAGCAAGGAATGGATCGAGGCGCTTGCGGACAGGCTCAAGGACGACAATGAGTACCAGAAGGCCGCCGTGGGCTTCGACGCCGTCTTCCAGTTCGTGGTGGAGCCGGAGCCCGACAAGGGGATAACCGAGAAGAAGGAAATAGGGATAGTCCTTCCCGCCTGCGAGGAGACCTGGGTGGGCGTGCGCGACGACGCGAACTACGTGATGAGCGGGAAGTACGGGGTGTACGTAGACGTCCTGGACGGCAAGATGGGGGCCACCAAGGCGATCACGATGAGAAAGCTCAAGGTCAAGGGCAACCTCGCCAACCTGCTCAAGTTCAAACGGGCGATTGACCGCTACGTGGAGGTACTGGGCGAGGTGAGCGCCGAGTACGAGGGCCCCTACAAGAGGTAGGGCACGCGAGAGGGGCCGCCGACAGCCGGCAGGGAGGCGGCAAAAGCCGCCTCAATCGCGCGGGACGCGTGAGGCCGAAGTCCGCGAGAGGAAACGCGCCGAACAGGCCGGGAGGGGCAGTCCCTGCTTGCCTCCCCGGCTCCGCCTGAAGTGTAATACAGGTAACCGAAGCGCTCCGCGCGCGTCCGGTGCTCTGAAAGGTTGATACCACGAAGTTGTCGGATAAGTACTCTTGCGAGGGGTGAAGCATGGCTGACCTGGAAAGACAGTGGCCACAGATAATGAGACTAGCCAGGCGAGCGTTCCCGAAATACGTTTTCGCTACGGTCAATGAAGACGGCTCTCCTCATCTCACTCCGATGGGCTCTCTGGTGCTGCGCGACGACTGTACCGGTTTCTACTTCGAGAGGTTCTCCAGGCAGATGCGCGGGAACCTGGACAGGGACAATAGGATCAGCGTGCTCATCCTGGACTTCCGGCTGGTGTGCTGGTTGTTCCCGCTCGTCAGGGGAAGGTTCGCGAGACCGAACGCCGTGCGCTTGAACGGCACCGTCGGCGAAAGGCGCGAAGCGACCCGGGCGGAGGAAGACAGCTTCAAGAAAGACAACTGGGCGATCAACCTCACCCGGGTCCTCGGCCTGAGAGGCTACAAGCGCATGTGGGCGGCGCTCGACCGCGTACGCGACATCAGGTTCGAGTCGTTCGAGCCGGTTGAACTCGGGTTCATGGGCCGCGGGCACTGGGGAGTAGAGGAGTACCCCGAGTAGAGGGTTTGCGTGAAACGGATGCCCGGCGCGCTGTTCCGTGCTTGAGCTTAACTTTCTAGACCTGACCCCCAAAAGTTAAGCGATGGGTCAGGTTAGGGCGGTGGCGGCCGCCACT
>CAZAIS010000472.1:0-2414 GCA_964485255.1 uncultured Acidimicrobiales bacterium
AGGGGAGGACGCCTGGTCGTTCTGGGGGCGTCGGCCGGGGGCCCGAAGGCGCTGGCAGAGGTGGTTCCGGTCCTGCCGGAGGAGATCCCGGCTTCGATTGTCATAGTCCAGCACATGCCCGAGCCGTTTACGGGCTCCTTCGCGGACAGGCTGAACACGAGGGCGCACGTCGAGGTGCGTGAAGCGGTCAACGATGAGGAGCTGGTGGAGGGGCTCGCGCTGGTGGTGCCGGGGGGGCGGGACATGGTGTTCGAGGGCATCGGCGGAGGCAAGGTCCGGGTGAGACTTCTTCCGACCGTTGCGAAGCACGGCGCGAGCCCCGTAATCGATGTCACCATGGAGAGCGCGGCACAGGTGTTCGGCGAGCGCGCGGTGGGAGTCCTTCTGTCGGGAATGGGCAGCGACGGCGCCATGGGGCTGGGCATGATAAAGGACGCGGGCGGGGAGACCATCGCGCAGAACGAGGAAACGTGCCTCGTGTTCGGGATGCCCCGCGCGGCGATCGAGAGGCATCTGGTCAAAGAGGTATTGCCGCTCG
Source organism: uncultured Acidimicrobiales bacterium (assembly GCA_964485255.1). Lineage (GTDB taxonomy): Bacteria > Actinomycetota > Geothermincolia > Fen-727 > Anoxymicrobiaceae > CAZEJS01. The sequence continues at coordinate 539 of CAZAIS010000472.1, forward strand.
AGAAAATAGCTGAAGCAATAGTCGCCCGATTGTGAGCCCGGAGGGGCGAGCACATGGAGATGGATATCTCCCAGTACAAAGACCTGTTCATCACCGAGGCGCAGGAGCACCTTGACGCCCTGAACAAGTTCCTGCTGCAGCTCGAGAGCGAGCCGGACAACCTCGACGTGGTCACGGAGATATTCCGTTCGGCGCACACGCTCAAGGGCATGTCGGCCACCATGGGCTATGACCAGCTCACCGAGCTGGCGCACGAGATGGAAAACCTGCTGGAGCACCTCAGGACCGGCGACATCCCGGTCACGACCGGAGTCGTGGACACGCTCTTCTCATGCTTCGATACCCTCGGAGCCATCATAAACGCGATCGCCGAGGACCGGCCCGAAGAGATCGACTTCAGCGGGCTTGTCTCCGAGATAAGAGCGGTCACAGAGGGGCCCGTGGTGGAGGGACCGGAGCCGGAGAAGGCGGCGCGACCGGAGAGGCGGCCGGCCGGTGAAGTACCGCCCCCCGGTAAGACGGCACCGGAGCCCGCCGAGCCGGAGCCGGAGCCGGAAGCCGAGAAGACGCCGGAAGAGCCGGAGCCGGCAACGCGGCAGGACCTGGACGAGCAGGGAGCGGGAACGCTCGAGATCGAGGCGCAGGAGATCGAGAAGTACGCGGCGATACCGGGCATGAGCATCCTGAGGCTTTCCGTGGAGCTCGACAGGGAATGCCTGCTCAAGTCGGTTCGCGTATTCATGGTGTTCAAGAAGCTGGCGCAACTGGGCGAGGTGCTGGGTTCACTACCGCCGGTGGAGGCGCTGGAGGACGAGAAGTTCGAAAGCACGTTCCAGGTGGCGATAGCGACGCGGGAGGCGTCCCAACGGGTGGAGAAAGCGCTTCTCGCGATCGCCGAGATTTCGAGGGTGGAGATAGAGGCGGTCCACGAGCCCGAGGAGGACTCCAGGGAGTCCGAGGCGCGCACCGCGGGGCCGGCGGTCGACAAGGCCGCGACCCTTGCCGTAGCGAGAAAGACGCAGAGCGTGAGGGTCAATATCGCCCGGCTGGATACGTTGATGAACCTCGTGGGCGAACTCGTGATCAACAGGACGCGCCTCGCGCAGATCGCGTCGGGCTACGAGCTTCCCGAGCTGAGGGAAGCCCTGGACCATACCTCGCGGTTGACGGCCGAGCTCCAGGACGAGGTCATGAAGACCCGCATGGTGCCTGTGGAGCACGTGTTCAACAGGTTCCCCCGGATGGTCCGGGACCTCGCGCGCTCGGAGGGCAAGGAGATCGACTTCGTGGTGGAGGGCAAGGAGATCGAGCTCGACCGTACGATTCTCGACGAGATCTCAGACCCGCTCATCCACATGATAAGGAACGCGGTCGACCACGGCATCGCTTCTCCCGAGACGAGAAGGGAGAAGGGCAAGCCGTCGCGCGGGACCGTCAAGCTCCTGGCGTACCGCGACCGGAACTACGTCGCGATCGAGGTCCAGGACGACGGCGAAGGCATACAACCCGATAAAGTCTTCGATCGCGCCCTGCAGAAGAAGCTGATCACCGAGGATGAGCGTAGGGCGCTCACCGGCGACGACGTGTTGCGCGTTCTCTGCCTGCCCGGGTTCTCAACGAGCGAGAAAGTCAGCGACGTCTCGGGACGGGGTGTAGGCATGGACGCGGTAAAGTCCAAGGCGGAGTCCCTGGGCGGATTCGTGCTCCTGGCCTCGGAGCCCGGTCGGGGCACAACGGTGACCCTGAAGTTACCTCTCACCCTCGCCATAGTCCAGGCGCTCATGGTGGAGGTTTCAGGCGAGACGTACGCTGTGCCCCTGGGGACAGTCAGGGAAACGCACGTAATCAACCCCGAGGAGATCAAGACCGTGCAGAA
>CAZAIS010000473.1:0-2399 GCA_964485255.1 uncultured Acidimicrobiales bacterium
AGCACGAAGTGGAAGATGTTGGCACCGACCGCGGCGAGCGGCAACACCTCTCGCGGAAAGTAGACCTTCTTCACCAGGCCCGGGTTGCCGACAACCGATCCGACGCTCTGCGTGAGCGAGTTCACAAAGAAGAGCCAGGGGAAAAGGCCCGCCATCAGGTAGACGACAAACCAGTCCATGCCCTCGACCCTGCTGAGGATGGAGAAAACAAGGCTGAAGACGGCAAGCATGATCAGTGGGGTCACGAACGACCATATGAACCCCAGCACGGAGCGCTTGTACTTTACCTTGAGCTCCTTGCGAGTCATGTTGAAGAGGAGCTCCCGGTGAAGCCACAGGTCTTTCAATCTGCTTATCATCTATGTACTGGTCCCGATCGGAAATCACTCCGGAATAACCGAATAATTCTATCAGAACGACTTTCGCCGTCTGTCAGGCGCGCCCCTTGGCCAGGCGCTTGAACCGGAAACGCAGGAGCGTCCATACGGCTTCGAGCCCGTCCCACGCCCGGATCTTCTTGCCCGCTTCGACGGTCCGGCCGCGGTAAGAGATCGGAACCTCGATCAACCTGTACTTCCCCCGGATCGTCTTGGCGGTCACCTCGGGACAGAACTCGAACCGCTCGCACTCCAGGTCGAACGACCGCAGAACGGGCGTCCTGAAGACCTTGTAGCAGGTGGCCTCGTCCGTTATCCGCTTTCCGTACAGCAGGGTGGCCGTCCAGGCGAGTATCTTGTTGGCCACGAGGTTTGCCGCGGCCATGTTCTCGCGGGTTCCGAGGAACCGGCTCCCGTAGACGACGTCGGCCCGCCCTTCGGCGATCGGGCGGATGAGCCCCGGGTAGTCGCGCGTGTCGTACTCGAGGTCCGCGTCCTGGATTATCACTATGTCGCCGGTGACCGCCTCCAGCCCCGTGCGAATCGCGGCGCCCTTGCCGCGGTTCACGGGATGACAAAGAACGGTGATCCCCGCGGTGCCCCTGTAGGCTTCCAGCTTCTCAGGCGTCGAATCGGTCGAAGCATCATCCACCAGTACTATTTCGGTGGCGATCTCCCCCAGGTCCAGCGATGTTACCTGCTCTATGATCTCGTCTATCGTCGTCTCTTCGTTATGGGCCGGTATTATCACCGATAGCTTCACGTTTCTCCCTCGCGCGACGCTTCCGCCGGCGCCCGAGCGCCAGCGCTGCACCGTATAGTATCAGAAGCGAGGCGGACACGATCGACACGGCCGAGCCGTAGCGGACGGTCGAGGGCTCGAACCGGAACTCTATCCGCCGCTGGCCGCCCCGGAGCAGGACGCCCCGGAGCATCAGGTTCGCTTTCAGAGTATCGACCTTCCGCCCTTCGACGTATGCCTGCCAGCCCGGGTAGAAGAGCTCGGAGACCACCAGCAGTCCCTTGCTCGACGGGTCCGTCTCGAGGATAAGCCTGCCCATGGACCGCTCGATGACGCGCACGGGGTTCTTGACCGCGGGCACGCGCGCGCCCTCCTTGCCGGCCGCGGCGGGCATGACAGCGGGAACGGCGTCGTGAAGCCCGCTTCCCCCGGTGCGGGCCAGCTCCTCATAAACGAGGTCGTTGTTGCTGAAAGCGAGCGCGTCGCTCATCCAGGCCCTGGGCAACGCCGTGGTGTTCTCGTACACGTACACCCCTCCGACGTTCCTCAAGAGCCGGAGCTTTCCCGGGGCGAGGAGCCGGGGGTCGATGGGGTCCCTGGTCATGAAATACCTGTCGTTCTGGGCGTCGAGCATGGGGGAGTTCATAGCCCCCTCGTGAAAGAGGCCGACCTGGACGCCGGGTGACTGTTGCGGGAGTATAAGCTCCCTGTAACGGTCGAATTCCTCCAGCACCAGGGAGTCATCCCCGGTGGCTTTCTCGAGATTGTATATGGGGCCGTTGTCGAGCGACCTGTACATGCTGTTGGCATCCGTTTCAACCCGGAAGACCCCCGGCAGGGATGCCACGTAGCGGGAGGCGCCCGCGTCGCCGTAGAGGTCCGTCGGGTTGACTCCGGTCATCGCCCACGGCACGTTCATGGCCACCAGGTCTACGGCGACCAGCAGGACGAGCCCGGCCGCCAGCACGATCTGATTCACACCGAAGCGCCTCGCCAGCAGAAGCAGGGCGAGGAGCGCCAGCACCATCGCGGTCGGGAAGACCATGCCCTTGAAGCCGTTGCTGTTCGCGACTTCCTTTCCCTGGCGGAGAAGCATGAAGGCCGAAAGGGCGATCACCACCAGGACCAGGAGCGCTGTGAGGGCTTCCACCAGGCGGACCGCTCCCGCGAACCTGACACGGCCCTTCTCGCGATAGGTCGAGAGGAGGTGGTCCGCGCCAAGGGCGGCGAGCAGAGCGGAAGCAAAAGCGAAGATGACCAGCACGCGGGCGGGGTTATGG
>CAZAIS010000474.1:0-2395 GCA_964485255.1 uncultured Acidimicrobiales bacterium
GATCATCCTGATGAAATTGCGCGCCGCCACGACCTCCGCGGTGGCACCGCAGATTCCGCGCTTCTCCGATTCGCCCTCCTTCTTGGCGGGCGTCAGCCTGCACGGGCCCATGGAGCAGTTCTTGCAGCAGATACCGCTCGCGCCTATCGTGCAGACTTTCATGGCCTCCGTCCGGCTGAAGGCCGTATCCTTCTTCTCCTCGTCGGCCTTCTTGAGCATCTCGATGGATGCTTTGCAGGCTGTCCTTTCTTCAATGTCCAACTGACCTCAACTCCTCGCTCTTCTTGAGCTCCGGGGCCTCTTAGACCCTAGGCCTGCAGTCCGTCTATCACCTTCCTGACCGTCTTTATCGAGTCAGGATGCCTCATAATGATGACGTCGGCTCCCGCTATCAGAAGCGTGGTCGCCGTGAGGATCTCCCACATTACGCCCCACTGGTTCTCGTCGCCCCACGACGGCTCCTCGGAGGCCGGCGCCTTCGCCTCCTTGGCCTTCCAGGCCTCGGTGCCTACGTCTGCCAGCAGCGGCATCTGGGTCATCCCGTCATCCTGGCGGAGCGCCGCTATCTTGAACCTCTCCATGATCGAGTATGTGTACTCCAGGCCGTAACCGAGCGCGCCCGTGGTGGGGTCGACGATGATCTTGCCGACGTCCACGCCGAGGTTGGAGAGCAGGATGTTCAACTGTTTGGCGAGGTTGACGTCAATGGGCGACTTGGCGGCCACCGTCTGGCTGTAGCCGAGCGCCGCGGCGCCTATGGTCTTATAGTTGTCCTCCTTTGCCGGCCCCATCACCACGTTCTTGCCCTCGCACGCCGTCGCGACGGCCTTGAGTACCTCGCCGTCCTTCTCGATATCCTCGGACCCGTAGACGATAACGGGGATGCCGACGGCTTCGGCTACCGCTTTCGCGGTTTCGGCGGCCTCGGCGCCCGGTTTGTCGTCCCCCTTCGGGTCGGTGCTCTTGAGCCTGAGCGCTATCAGGTCGGCGCCCCACTCGTCCTGGGCCTTCTTCGCCCAGGCGACGGGGTCCGCCAGGACGTCCTTGAGATGCTCGGTCACGGCCTCGGGCCACTCCTGCGGGTTATCATCGTAGACCTCCACCGCGATAAGAGGCCTCTTTGGCATCTCCCCTTCCCAGAGATAGAAGGGCAACACGTTCTCGCCGCCGACCTTCACGTCCCCGGTACCAAGAACAACCTCTCTTATCCTCGAGTCTGTCGTCTCCTTTACTACCTCAAACGCCATGTTGTTCCACTTCCTTTCTACATTCCAACAGTCGCGGGCCGCATTGATGGATATCAAGTGGCGGCGTTGCGAATATCTGAACCCCCGCCCTACTTCTCCGACTGCATCTTACACGCGGTGAGGGCGTTCTTGAGGAGCATCATGTTGGTAACGGCGCCGACCCCGCCTGGTACCGGGGTGATGGCCTTGGCCTTCTCCTTGACGTTATCGAAATCGACGTCCCCGACCGTCCTCGTCTTGGGCTTGCCCTTATCGTTCAGGACGGGGTTGCCCTCGTCATCGAGCACTTTCACCCGGTTGATCCCAACGTCTATGACCACCGCGCCCTCCTTTACGAGGTCCGCGGTGACCAGTCCCGCCTTGCCGGCGGCCACTATCAGGATGTCCGCCCCGGTGGTGTGCTTGGCCAGGTTGCCGGCCTGTGAGGTAAAAATGTGCGTGACGGATATGGTAGCATTTCGGTTGAGCGCCAGCATCGCCACAGGCTTGCCGACTATGTTGGAGTGACCGACCACGACGATCTCCGCGCCCTCGAAGTCCACTCCCACCCTGTCGAGCAGCTCGATGCATGCCGACGGCGTCGCGGGAGCGAGCGTGGGCTCTCCCAGCAGCAGGCGCCCCATGTTGGCCGGATGGAAGCAGTCTATGTCCTTGTCCTCCCGGATGTTCCTGATGACCGCCGAATCCCTGATATGCTCGGGGTAGGGCCGCAGTGGAAGGATGCCGCTCACGGCGGGGTCCGCGTTGAGTTCCTTAACTATGCCGATGACCTCTTCCTCGGTCGTCTCGGCGGGCAGGGTCTTCTCGATGTAGTTGAAACCCACCAGCTCGCAGTTCTTCTCGACCTGGCCGCGATACATCTTCGACCCGAAATCGTCCCCCACCAGAAGGGTGGCTATCCCGGGAGCGAGGCCTTTCGCCTTGAGGCTCTCGGTCTCGGCCACTATTTCGGTCTTGATCTCGTCCGCTATGGCATTCCCATCTATTATCTCCGCCATTGCATACCTCCTAGCCAAGTTTCTCGTACGTCACCTTGACAACCCTGTCCTTCAGCTCCCGAGCCCGTGCAAGTATTTCCTGGATGCCGCTCCACTTCTCCTCGTTGAACGCCGCGTCGGTAATCGTGCCGAGGTTTATCTTGACGTTCA
>CAZAIS010000475.1:0-2392 GCA_964485255.1 uncultured Acidimicrobiales bacterium
GACTTCCGGCCGGAGGACAAGGATGAGTTGATCGCCTTCATGCAGGAACTGGGCAAGCGCCGATCGCTGGTCGACCTGAGCTCCTATTTCTGGAGCGACATGGTGCGCATGTACCGGGACGGCGCGGATCGCACGACCCCCTGCCCGTACAACATGGATGGCCTGGCGCTGGACTGCTACGGGGACCTCTTCTACTGCCTGTCCACCCCGAAGATCGGCAATTGCCTGGAGGGGCGATCGGCCGGTGAAATCTACTACGACCCCAAGAACTTGCAGTATCGGACGGAAACGATGCGCGGGAAGTTCTGCAAGCAGTGCAACAGTGCCTGTGCGATCAACGCCGGCCTGAAGAAAGACCTCAAGAAGTATCTACGTTTCGTCGTCACCGGTTGACCTGCGGCGCTCGCTATCAGGGGAGGAATTGTCCGGATCGCGGCGTAATTATGACGCCAACAGCGATCCCGCCCGGACAAGACGAACGCAACACAGGAGAACACAGCATGAAAAAGACTCTGAACCTGGCGGTCAGCGCCGTCACGATCCTGGCGCTGACCGTCATCGCCACCTTCGGCCATCTCCCCGGAGGCGCCAGCACAGCGCTGGCCGGCCCGGCCGCCGCGCCCGTGGGGGACGTGACGGCGCCCGGCCAGAACGTAGCCGCGGCGGCGCCAACCGCCGCCGTCCAACCCGACCGCATTACGATCGGCCTGGCCCATGCCAAACCCGGCATTTACTACATGGACTACGGCTACTACTCATGGGACCCGAACGCGCCCCCGTATCCGCCCTTCGATGGCGCGGTCCTGTACGTCGATTGGAGCACGCTCAATCCGAGCTCCGGCAACTACAACTGGGCTTACCTCGATAACTGGCTGGAAGCGCGCAACGCGCTCGGCCTGGGCACCGCCATCGGCATCAACACCTACGGAGGCTATTGGAGCGGCGACACCCGCCCCGTCCCGAACTACGTCATCCAGACTTCCGACGCCGTCATCCCGATCCCGCTGGCCGATGCGCAAGCTTACGTAAACTACTACGACAACGGCGATTTCTATTACGGGACCCGCTACTGGACAACGACCGGCAACGCGGCGATCGTCCCCAACCCGCCCGCGGGCACCGCGGACAGTGCGGGCAAGCTGGGCGGCACGAACAACGCCAACGACAGCCTGAGCTACATTAAGATGCGGATCCCCGCGATGCCCGCGGGCCTGCCGACCCCCACCAGCCGGTTTGTCGCCTCCTGGTACATCGACGGCACGGACGCCGGTGACCACCTATACATCGAGCTGATGGACGGTGACACCCTGCTGGCGACCCTCAAGGACGTCAATGCCGGCACCAGCGCCGTCGGCACGTGGGTGACGCAGACCTTCGACATCAGCAGTTGGGCCCACGGCCGCAGCCAGGCGACCGTGCGCTTCCGCGCCACGACCAACGCGGCGACCCCGACGACCTTCTACGTGGACGATACGGCGTTCGACGTCCGCCACCTGGTGCCCAAGTATTGGGGCAACGCCTATCTGAACGCCTACAAGGCCTTCATCACAGAGCTGGGCAAACGCTATCGCGGGGACCCGCGCATCCAGTTTGTGGGCATCGGCACCGGTCTCACCGGCGAAAACCAACCGATCGCCGACGAGCTGAACTACGTGCTGCAGGGTGCGGGCCTGGACTCGTACATATGGGTTGACACCGTCAACGCGATGACGCAGGCCTTCAAGGATGCCTTCTCGGACGCGACCGGCCTGCGCACCAACCTGATGTCGCAGTTCGCGCCGACGTTCCTGGCCTCATGGGAGCGGCGTGACATCACCGACTATGCGGCAAACCGCGGCGTCGGGCTCACCTCGAACTTCTTGATGCCCGACTGGGTCGGCACCTACGTCGATAACGGCACCGGCGCCTACGACCCCATCGACCGCAACGGCTATCCGCCGCGCAACACCTTCGTGCCCATCGGGTTCGAAGCGTACACGATGCATCTCTGCAACCCGGTGTTCGACTACTGGGCGTTGATCCAGGGCCTGGACAAACACGTGGACTACCTGCGCGTCAACCACGACTTGATCCAGAACTGGGACGGGACGTTGACGGCCAACGCGCCGCTGTACGACTGGGCGCGCAAATACATGGGCAAGACGCCGCAGAACACCCCCAGCGTCTGGGCCGTCATGCGTGAGCACCGCAACCCGGTGCCGCTCTGCCACCGGCCGCAACTGCCGTTCTACGGCACCGCGTACCCCAGCTGGCCGGAGTTGGGCAACTACAACTTCTGGCTGTATCAGGATGACTCGATTGCCGGCGGCATGACCGTCCCGGAGACCAACGACAAGGGCGCGGACGTCCGCTACGCCAAGAACCCCGACAATACGACGTTCGGCTACGCCGG
>CAZAIS010000476.1:0-2379 GCA_964485255.1 uncultured Acidimicrobiales bacterium
CCTGTTGTTGAAATGAATGCGGGGGAATCCTTCCCCCGGCCCCCCTGCGTCGTCGGTTCGAATCCGGGTGATAGAAAAGCCGGCCCTTTAATGAGCCGGCTATTGTTCATTCTGGTCGGGGTGGTCGGATTCGAACCGACGACCTCGTGCTCCCAAAGCACGCGCGCTAACCTGGCTGCGCTACACCCCGATTTTGTTCTGCCCGGACCGGCGGGCATGAGTCCGGCGGCCGCGCGCCGGATTCAGGTCTGCTTGCGCTCGACGACCTTCCAAAGGCCCCCACCCTGCTGCTCCACGGTGTAAACCATCTCGACCTTCCGACCCACCTGCGTGCTGATGACCGCCGGGCCCTGGAAGGTCGCGTAGTTCCAGGTCTCCGCCGTCTCGACAGTAGCCACGGACTCGTCGAGAAGCTTGATATCCTTGAACTCGAGGTCCGTGAGAAGCAGAGTCCTGGTCTGCCCCTTGGCCTTCAGACCGAGCACTTCGTTCGTCTCTTCCTGCAACGCCGCGCCGGCGAGGGAAGCCCTGAGAACGGCCGGGTCCAGCGTGCTCTCGGCCGCGATAACGGCACTGTAGTAACCGTTCACGGTGTTCTTGAGCGCTCGCTCGGTAGCCCGGGTCGGATCGAGGTTCAGCTCCGCTCCCTGTGGGGCTACGAACTCCTTGCTCTCCGAGACCGCCCCGGGGAGGCTCGCGCTTACCTCGTGCCACCCCTCGGGAAGGTTCTCCACGTCGAGGCCGCTTTGTACTCGGGACAGCTTGGCCCTCAGGCTGCCATCATCCCCGCCCCCGAAAATCCAGTAGATGTGTATAGCGAGCCTGGCTACGTCCTGGCCGAACTCCTTGCTCTGCCTGGCGGTCGTGTCCGCGGTGTCCAGCAGGTCGCTCCAGGTGAAGCCGCTGGTCCCGAACCTGTCTACTACGCGTTGCGCGCTCTCCATGACCCCCTCGAGGTTCCCGGCAAGGCGCCTGAGTTCACTCAAGAGAAACTGGAACGTCTTTACGAGCTTGCGCGCGTAGTCCACGGCGCCGTCGATGTCCTTTGGGAAATACTTGAGCTGCAGGGCGTCCTCCAGCTCTTCATCGGCCTTCGCCTTTCCAACCGGCGTCCCGTCCATGTAGATCTTCGACCCGAGCGGCGAGACGATCAGGCGCGAGTTGCCCTCGGAGAGCTTGAGCCTCCAGCGCTTCAACGGCCAGGTGCCCCCCGCGTCCTCGACGGTGATGTTGACGTCGATGGAACGGTCCCTGTACTTGAGCGTGACCACGAAAGGATACCCCGTAGTCGGTGTCGTATCGATCAGCTTGCCGAAGAAGGTGTTCTCCTTCTTGCGCTTCTTTATGCTGAAGCTCTGGATGCGGCCGATGTTATCCGTGGTGTTGTTCTGCCATTTCTGGAAGTAATCGTAACTCGAGAACTTGCCGCCGGGGTGAGAAACCAGCTCGTAGGCGGACTTATAATCACCGACCTTGAGCTCGCCGAGGTAACGGTTGACGGCGGCCTTTGGGCTGTGCACGGCCGCGAGCACGAAGAGGGTCACGCACACCGCGATAATCAAGAGGATCACGAGCGGGACGGCGATCTTCACACCCCGGGGCATCCTTGAAACGCTGTCCCCGGCTTTCTGTGCCCACGGTTCGACCACGCCCTCGACCTTGCGTCGTTTCCCCTCCGGCCTGCCTCCCGCGGCCGCAGGGGCCTCTCCGTCGCGGGCCGTCCCGGGGGCTGATTTCCCTTTCTCGAGCGGCGCTCCGCACCCGGTGCAGAACTTCGCGCCGCGATCCACCGCGGCGCCGCAAGCGGGGCACACCGCCGCCGGTGTCGTCGCTACGGCGGGCTCGGCCTGCTCCGGCTCGCCCGCCGGCTCGGGCGTCCGCTCGCCTGCTTCCGAGGGCCCGGGCGCCTGTATATCGACGTCTGTGGACCCGGGCTCCTTTTCGTGACCTCCCGCGGTCCCGGTCGCCTGATTGTCACCCCCGGCGGGCTCCCTCTCCGCGAGGTCCTCGGAGGCGGGGCGGTCCCGGGCGGCCTGTTGTGCGGGCGGTTCCTGCGCGGGTCGATCCGCGTCCTGGTCCTTGTTCCAGAATTTCGAGCCCATCCTCAATCACCTTCCCCGGCCAATCGCAGCAAACGGCCGCGATCGTAGCTCGTGATTATTATCCCGAGAAGGAAACCGGCGAATAGAAAAATAGTGGCTATCTGACCGCCCGCTACGTTGACGTGTACCACGTGGACGTTCTTGATCAACGCCTTGAGCACCTCGCTCATGACGAAGACCAGCAACCATATCGTGAAGATCACGCCGCCGAAGAAAGTGCATATATGCGTCTCGATGACGCGGCGTCGCGTCCCGATGCCCGCTATCATCAACAGCG
>CAZAIS010000477.1:0-2377 GCA_964485255.1 uncultured Acidimicrobiales bacterium
ACTGCCCGCGCCGCTGGAAGTCGTCCAGGAGGTAGCCGCCGCCGGCCGCCTGCCTTGCCCTTATGTAGGATATGGCGCCCTCAACGTCTCCTGAGCGCGCGGCGGGCGCCAGGGCCAGTCCGGCCGCCGTCAGCGTCGACACCAGGATTGAAACCGCAAGCATTCTCTTCATGACGGTAATGTTAAGACCTGGCGTCAACATCCACAAACGAGTCTCGCGGTTGTTCTGTCGTCCGGCGGCCCCAACGTTTATACTTCATGTTCGTAACGGCCGTACTCTACAGGAGATCAACCCGATGGCACCCAGGCTCAAGACGCCGGGAGCGGTCAAGGCGTTCTACCCGATGATGATCGTTCCGGGAATGGTACTGCTGCTGGCGCCCTCCACAGTGGAAAGTGTAATGTCTTACTACAATTTCCGGGAAAGCATGGGAGGACTGCTGCAGGTCGCCTACTTCACCGGCGGCGTACTGGGCATCCTGGCCATCACGCATCTCATGCGGCGTTTCTCTGTCAGAACCATCGTCGTATCCCAGGTGCTCCTACTCTCGGCGTCTCTTCTTATCGCGTCCTTCGCCCCCCGGTACCCACTGCTGCTGGTATTCATGGCTACGGCCGGCGTGGCCAACGGAATACTGATCGCTTTTCCGGGCGTATACGTAACGAGGGCCTGCGGGGATTCTGCGCACAGGGATCAGAGCAGGCTCTATACTTTTTTTGCCTTAGGGGTACTAGCCGGCCCTATCGTCGCCACCATCGTAATCGGGAACCACGACTACATGTGGAGATGGGCCTTCCGGGTCCCGGCGATCATCGTCCTGCCTCTTTCCCTGCCCCTGCTCTTCGCGGCTTTCGCTCCCCTGGAGGGAGTCGAACGTCTTTCGCGCAGGGTGGTCAGGGACATCCTCGCGGTCGACAGGCGCCTTTTCTACGGGCTTTTCATCGCGCTCCTGCTCTATATAGCCGCCGAAAGCGCCGTTTCCATGTGGCTCATAACGTTCCTGCACGAGGAGTACGACGTCGCCCTGGGTTCGGCGCACTGGGTTCTCTCGGGGCTCTGGGCCGGCCTGACCCTGGGCAGATGGATATGCGGATACGCCTCGGAGCGCATCGATCCTTTCAAGGTCCTCGTGTTCCTCACCGCCTGCTCCACCGTCACTCTTCTTGCGGCGCCACTCACGGGTTCGAGGAACGCCGCGTTCGTCATGTATCCCCTGTTGGGCTTGTTCTACTCCGGTATTTACCCCTACCTGGTCGCCTATATCCAGAAGTTCGGAGACTCCCTGTCGTCGGCGGTGTTCACCCTGTTCGTCGCCGCCGGAGCGCTCGGCGGCGCGGTCCTTCCATATTTCGTCGGACTCGTAAACCAGTTCAGCGGGCTCGTTGCGGGCATGTGCTCCATTAGCGTCCCCATGATCGGCGTGCTGGTCTGCCTGCTCCGGCTCAGGAAGCTTGTATCCAGAGACAAACCCGCGGAGGCCGGGGGGGTAACTGGAAGCCCGCCGTCGTCTCCTGACCCCTTCGCTCCTTGATGATAAGCTACCCTGGAAACGCGCCAGACAGGGCTTGAGAGTCCGTTAGGAGGAACACCTTGAAGGATTTCTTGCTCGCAGATTTTTTCGACCGGCAGGCCTGCGACCTGTGCGGCGACTGCCTCAGGCTCTGCCCCGAGCTGGAAGGGCGCCTTGAAGACCCGGCGGGTACGATGCGCGATATCGTCAACGGCGTCGAGTCGAAGCAGGCCCGTTACGCCATGAACAGGTGCAGTACCTGCATGACCTGCAGTGCCGTATGCCACTCGGGCGCGAACCCTTACGGGCTCTTTCTATATCGCTGGTTCGAGCGCGCGCGATCAAGAGGTATCCCGACCAGGGCGTCACTGGTGCTCCCGCTCGAGGAGAACAACGCCTGGCACAAGGTGATGGAACGTCTCCCCGAGGACGAGAAGCGTTTGCTCGACCGGTGGGCGGACCTCGAGAGGCCCGAGCTTTCCGGCACGGCGCTCTTCGCGGGCTGCAACCTTCAGATCATGCCTTACCTGGCCGGCGAGGCGGTCCTGGGCGACCTTCCCGTATTCGGGCGCGAGGACCTGTGCTGCGGGGAGGTCTATTACCGCATGGGGGCTTTCGATAAAGTCGCTTCAATCGCCGCGAACCTTTCGGCCACCTACGCCGAAATGGGGATATCGGAGGTCGTATCCTACTGCCAGGCCTGCTACAACATGCTCGCGAACGTGATACCCGCGCGTTTCGGCGCGGACTTCCGCTTCAAGGTGTCTTACTTTGGTGACCTGCTCGCTGACAGGGTGCTCTCCGGGGAGCTCCCGGTCAAGGACAAGCTGAAAGGACTCAGGGTGACCGTTCAGGACCCCTGCCAC
>CAZAIS010000478.1:0-2376 GCA_964485255.1 uncultured Acidimicrobiales bacterium
AGGACGCTTCCCGAACGCCGATGGACGAGCTCATCACGTTCGCGCAGGCCGCGAGGGAGAACGGTGCCACGCGGATACGCTACTGCGACACGCTCGGCTACGACGATCCCTTCACGGTTTACGACCGCATGGCCAAGCTCGCCGACGAGGTCAAGCTCGACATAGAGATGCACTGCCACAACGACCTGGGCATGGCCGTAGCCTGCTCGGTGGCCGGCGCCAAGGGCGCGGTGGACGGTGGGGTCGACGCCTACATCAACACGACGGTCAACGGCATCGGGGAGCGGGCGGGCAACGCCGATTTGATCTCGTGCCTCCTGGCGTTCATGAAGTCCAGCGGCCTGGAGGGACGCTACAGGATCGATCCCAACATCGACCTCACGCACTCCTGGCGGCTGGCCAAGTACGCCTCATACGCCTTCGGCATTCCGATACCGGTGAACCAGGTCGGCGTCGGGCGCAACGCTTTCGCCCACGAGTCTGGCATACACGCCGACGGCGCCCTCAAGGACAGGCGGAACTACGAGCTCTACGACTGCGAGGAGCTCGGGCGCGGCGAGCCGGAGATCGTCGAGACGGGCAGGATGATAACGACGGGTGCCTACGGGGGCGTCAAGGGATTCCGCAACGTGTACGACCGCCTGGAGGTCGAGTTCGGCGGCGACGAGGAAGCGCGAGAGATTCTCGACCTCGTGAGGCTGGCGAACGTCACCACCGGCAAGCCGCTGACCGAGGACGAGCTCAAGTTCGTGGCCCGGTACCCGGAGCAGGCCAGGACGATCCTGACGCTTTCCATCTACCAGGAGCCGAAGCTCAAGGATAAGCGCACGAGGGTCACCCGCAAGGTCGGCTTCCCCTGGGAGAAGGCGGTCGGCGAGAAGAGATAGCGCTTGGGGCCCGTCGGGCGCACTACCCGCGGGGGGGGTAGCGGGCGGAAAAACAGAGGGGTCCCCCGGAGGCGGCGGGGAGCGCTTGCCGTGGAAGCCGGTCATCCATCGAGCGCGTTTCAGGTTGCAGGTGGTTGCCTGTCGCCTCCGCGGCCGAAGCATTACAATAATGATGGGTGAGCCAATGAAGGTCTATCGCATCGCGTACCTCGGAAATGACGGCGAGACGGCAATAGGGCTCGAGACGGCGCTCGAGGGCGACGGCCTCCAGTTCATGAGCGCCGCCGGCGATTACCAGGGCATGGAAAAAGCGGCGGGGTTCAACGCCGATATAATCCTGTGGGACCGCGATAACCTGCCGCCCGAGGCCCCGATCCCCAGAGAGCAGCTTCAAAACGCGGGTCTGACGCGGCAGGCGGTCTTGAGCGTCATACGGGAAAACGACGTGGATGGCGCGATCAAGAGCCTGGCTACCGGCGCTTCCGATTTTATCTTCAAGCCCATCCGTGAGGACCCGCTGCCGCGTATCATCGCGGCCCTGAACACCGGGCAGAAGCAGCGAAGGATAGACTGGTGCAACAGGGTCATCGAGGACACAAACGACCAGGTGAAAGGCATCCTGGCGACACTGACCGATCCCGCGTACATCGTGAGCCCCGAGTACCAGATCCTCTGGATGAACAGGGCGGCCGAGGAGATATTCGGTGAAGGCCAGCGGGGCGGGGCCTGCCATCACATATTCTACGACCGCACCGAACCGTGCGAAGTGTGCATGAAGAACAAGGGACCGGCCAGGTGGCGCGCGACACTGAAGAACGGGAAGAGCTACCGGTTCATTTCGGCCATCGTACGTAACTCGAAGGGTGAGGTCGAGAAGCTGGCGGTCGGCACCGACATCACGCCCGACGAGGAGGTCAGCAAGATCCACAAGACCTTCGTGGCGAACGTGAGCCACGACCTGCGTACGCCGCTGGCCGCTATCGACCAGTACGTCAACATCCTGATGGAAGGGATAGCAGGGGACCTGACCGAGGATCAGCGTCAGTACATAGACGTCATAAGACGCTCGAGCTTCCGGTTGCACAACCTCATAGAGAATCTCATCGACGCGAACAAGATCCTCTCCGGCGATTTCAAGCTGAAGATGGAGGTCGTGGACGTGCAGGAGATCCTCGACGTGGTGCTGGGGCGGCTGCAGGCTCAGGCGGACGACAAGGGAATAATGATGCAGGTGCAGGTGACCGAGGGTTTGCAGCCGGTGTACGCCGACAAGGCGCGGATAGCGCAGGTCGTCGCCAACCTGGCGGGCAACAGCATCAAGTTCACCGAGCAGGGCATGATGCAGATACGAGCAGGGTTCATGCCGCGCGACGAGGGGCGGGTCATAGTGTCGGTGGAGGACACCGGCATCGGTATCCCGAAAGAGGACCTGGGCAAGATCTTCGACCTCTTCTACAGGGTCGAAAAGGACAAGGTGTACGTCGAGGAG
>CAZAIS010000479.1:0-2344 GCA_964485255.1 uncultured Acidimicrobiales bacterium
GTGAAGAACCTTTACCTGACCGGCGCCTCGACGCACCTGGGCGGGGGTGTCCCAACCACGATAGCATCGGGTATAGTCACCTCGAAGTACATTATCAAGGACCACGGATAGGAGGACAGAGATGAAAACCGTAAAGAGGCTCGTATTCGTCATGGTCGCCCTCGGGCTCGTCGTCGCCTGGTTCCAGTCGAGCGAGAGCACCAAGCGCTACATCAAGCACATCGCCAAGCAGGTCCCGGACCTGCCCTACCGCTATTTCATCTGACGCAAAGGAGTAACGATGTACGACTGCGACGCTGTAGTGATCGGAGGCGGCCTCGGGGGCCTTTCCTGCGCCGCGATACTCGCCCGCAAGGGCATGAAAGTCACCGTCTGCGAGAACACGGGCTGGGTCGGAGGCTGCTGCTCTTCGGTGGAGCAGGAGGGTTACCGGTTCGACATCGGGGCCAGCATCGTCGAGCTGTCCTGGATAATCGACGAATTCTTCGACGCGGTCGGCGGCAAGACCGCCGATTACCTCGACTTCATACCCGTCGACCCGATCTACGGCTTCGTGACCGAGGACGGCAATCGCTTTACCTACCCCGTCGATAAGGACGAGACGCGCAAAGTCCTGGAGGGCTTCTCCAGGGAGGACGCCCTGGCCTGGGACAAGTTCTCGAGGATCGGCTCGGACCTGGTCACCGGGGCGTTCGGCCCGATCATGACCTCCCCGTTCATGACGTTCAAGGACGCGATGAAGCTCGCGGCCGCGAACCCGAGGATGGCCGGCTACATGAAGTACATGTTGATGAACTTCGAGAGTACGCTGTGCAGCTTCTTCAAGAGCGACAAGGTGCGCGCCTCGATGAGCCTGCAGTCCTACTTCGTAGGCCTGCCCCCCGCTCTGTGCCCCGGGTACATCGCGTTTCTCGCCTACTCCGAGCACGAGGGCATCTACTACCCGCGCGGGGGTATGATCGAGATACCCAAGGCCATAGCGAAGGTCCTCGAGGAAAGCGGCGGCGAGATCAAGTTCAACACGCGGGTCGCCGGAGTGCTCATGGAAGGCGGGCGCGCCCTGGGGGTCGAGCTCGCCGACGGGACGCAGATCCGCTCCAGGATCGTCGTATCGAACGTGAACGCCAAGACACTCTACCTGGACATGATCGGGCGCGAGAACCTCCCATCCTGGGCCGTCAGGGCGATGGAGAGCTACGAGGTCTCCATCCCGGCACCGATGATCATGCTGGGGCTCGACTGCAAGCCCGACCTCGACGCCCACCATACCTTCTGCTACACGACCCTCGAGGAGATGAACGCGATCTGGTTCGAGGACTACTACCGGCGCAAGCTCCCCGACAGGGGCTTCATGCTCATTTCCTGGCCCAGCCACGCTGACCCGTCGCTTGCTCCAGAGGGGCACCACTGCCTGAACCTGGTGACGTTCGCCCCCTACGAGCTGGCCGACGGCGACTGGGACGACCTCAAGGAGCAGTACCTGGAGAACCAGTTGGACCTGGTCGAGAAGAAGTTCGGCCTGGACATAAGGGACCACATTACCGTGGCGAAGGTAAACACCCCGAAGGACTTCGCCAATATGTATCTGCACCCCGGCGGCGCCGTGTACGCCCTCTCGAACGATATCGCAAACAGCGCGTTCTTCAGGCCGCGCCTCCGCTCGAGGGCGGTGCCCGGGCTCTACCTCACCGGCGCCTCGACACACTTCGGCGGGGGGGTCCCCCCGACGATCGGCTCGGGGATCGCAGCCAGCAAGTGCATCCTCGAGGACGTCTGAGCGGAAAAGTAAAAAAAGTAAAAAGTGAACGACGCCGTTTGGAGGAGGTTGGAGGGTGGGGAAAGAATTAGGAGTTTAGGACAGCTCCACGGCCCTCGAATGGCCGTTCGCTGAACGAGAAGGGACGAAGCCCCCGGAGACGGGGGTTTCGTCTTTCAGGGGCTCTCGGGTCCGGGCAAAAAGCCCTCGGCGGCGGTAACGAGACGTGGGCGGGTGCCGGTCCGGGTAGTATGTATGAGTGCTAGAATGTGTGCTCGCGGGAGGTCGCCGCGCGGATCAGGCCGTGTTCCTCCCGCTTGAAGCCGGTTCCTACAACAGGAGGTTATGGAATGAGCACGACCGTCTCCAAGAGCGCCGAGATCTCCGCGGGCTGCGTCCTGGGGAACAACGTGGTCATTGAGGATGACGTTAATATAGGACCGGACTGCGATATCGGTCACGGCGTTGTGATATACAGGGGAACCACCATCGGCCGAGGTGTCTGCATCGAAGCGAACTCCGTGATCGGACGGCAGCCCAGGGCCGGCGTCAACAGCAAGTGCGGCACCACCGAGCAGCCGCCGCTCG
>CAZAIS010000480.1:0-2339 GCA_964485255.1 uncultured Acidimicrobiales bacterium
GGGAGTGCGCAGGTCGTGAGACATATTTGACAGAAACAGGCTTTTGAGGCGATCCGACTCCTCAGCTTTAAGTTTGGCTTCACGGAGGGCTTCTTCGGCCTGCATCCTGAAAGATGCAAGTGCAAAAAGGTTAATGAAACGCTGCACAACAGCTATTGATTCATGACTGTATGCTGTATCGCTGTTTGCTAGAATAATCAATGCGTCCGCGTGCTTGTCAATCACAGCCGGGACACTGAGTAACCTTGAAATATCAATCGATTGCCTGGTAATACATGGGAGCGCTCCCTTATAGTTCATATCGTTCCTGATCTCTGGCCCTGTACTATCCATAAACTGCCCGAAAATGCTTTCTTTAAGCCGTTCAGGCGTAACCAGCAAACCTTCCGAAGTATCATCCCCGCCGGAATGGCAGTATATCCTGAATTTTCCACTTTTATCATGAGTTAAAAGATAGGAGAGTTTGCTACCGGTAAATTTGGCCAGGTGAGATTGAATCATCCGGACAAGTTGAGGGAGTCTGGTGTGACCCCGCAACAAATCAAGACCAGCAGAAGCAATTACCTGATTAATAGCCAGTTCTCTATGAAGTTTTTCTTCAGAGGTTTTAAGGTTGGTAATATCCATAATCAGCCCTTCGATACGGACAGGGAAACCGTTTCTGTCATAGATCGCCCGTCCGCTTTCCTGTACCCATTTCACCCGGCCATTACGGGTAACAACATGATAATCTATTCTATAAAAATTATGATGTTTCAAAGCAGTCTGTATCTCAGCCCAAACCCTCTCCCTGTCATTGGGAAGGATGAGTCTGTTGAACTCTATCTGTCCTCTCCCGCTAAGTTCGTCGGCCCTGTAGCCCAGCAGCCGTTTACAGCCTGGACTGACATATTCCATAGTCCAGTGCCGGTCGTTCAGACAGCGAAATGCCATACCAGGAAGGTTTTTAAGCAGATTCTCAGTGATAACGCGATATTCATTCAGCGCAGATTCGTTTTTTATTCGTTCGGTAATATCAATGGAATATTGAATAACCAGCCAGGGCTTTCCTTTATCATCCGGCATCGGATATCCAAAAACTTCATGAATCACTTTTTCCCCGTTCAGTTTTTCGTAGGTGTGCTCTACTCTTACGGGGACGCCAGCTGACCTGACTGCAGCATGGATGCAATCTGAAGCATCTCCGGCACAAAATGACGGTTTATGACGCATTTCACATCCTGAACTCTTCAGTGAGTGCTCAAAGTCTCTGGCTGCGGAATTGCTGATAACTATCTTCCCTGAAGATATATCAATTAGATAAAAGGGATGCGTAAGCGCTTCAATTATGTTAAACAGAACTCCGCTGTCTATTTTCTTTTGGCCAATGGCCATACTTACTTTATGATCAATGACTTCTGGATCATTTAAACTATTTTCCGAAGAAGCCCGGTATGCTGGTTGATCGGTTTGCTGCGGCCTGATTTTAAAAGAATAAAAACCTGAATAAAGCCCCTGTAATGTTGAAATAAGCACTTCTGCATAAGTATTGTTATCAGATAGTTCAATTAACACAGAAATTTCACGCCCACTGATATTATTCAGTTTTTCCTTGAGAGCCGGTAAGTCAGAAGCCGGGACACTCAGCAAAGTCCCGAAGACAGACCGGCCAACAAGTTGAATTTCTGATTCCGATATTAGTTCAGAAGCTTTTTTACTATGAAAAAGTATATTGAAACACTGGTCGGTAATTGCAATGGCTTCAGGATAGCCGCTGATCAGCGCTGATACAAATTCACTGGTAAATCCATGATCTGCTTCATCTGGCATTACTGATAAAGAAGACCTGTCTTCCCGTTCTGACACCGAAGTTTTTCCTTTACCAGTCTTTTTCATCAGCGTAAATTATAGAATGATTTTGTAATATCTGGCTATTTCTGACACAGAATCAGTTTCAGTGAACCAGGTAATTACAACAATAACATCGGATTATTGTTTCAGTATATCGTATCATAAAGATAATGAAAATATAGTTAATTTAATACAATATCTTATTTTTTTATCAGCCCTTTTGCGGAGTAACTCAGCTTTATTGACTCTCATGAGATACATTCTGAAAACATTGAAGTATTCCGTGAAATGTATTAATTGTCAGTGAATAAAAGAAAGAAAATGCATTATAACTTATACTTTTGTATACTCTCTGCAAATCAACGAATTAACAAGCTATCCTCAGGCCTTATACCCCTGAAAATGGCTTCAGGAATCAGCAAATCAATATCAAAGAGTAATAATTGCGAATAAAGCCAGTTACGCAGGAATCTTAAGAGTATAATAAATTTTTTCACTGTTGTCCGGTT
>CAZAIS010000481.1:0-2326 GCA_964485255.1 uncultured Acidimicrobiales bacterium
CGGCATACTTGACTGGCCTCGCCCGCTCAAGTACCCTTGGTTGGTATTCAACCGGTCTGAAGGAATGAGTAGAAATGGCCGTTGCCAAGCGGAAGACATCGCAAAAGAACAGGGACACGCGCAGGTCGCACCACGCGCTGAAGACGGTAATCCTGGGCAGGTGCCCGCAGTGCCACCAGCCGAAGCTCCCTCACCGAGTATGCAGAGAGTGTGGCTACTACAATGGCCGCCAGGTCTTCGAGGTCGAGTGACAGAACCCGCATAAGCGAATCGTTTTTTAAGCCCCGATCGCTTGCCGTGATCGGGGCCTCTTCGCACCCTGACAAGGTCGGATACGCCGTCCTCGCGAACGTGCTGAAATCCGGCTACGAGGGCAGAGTGTTCCCCGTCAATCCCAAGGCCGACGAGATCCAGGAGGTCAAGTGCTTTCACGGCATCCCCGACCTCCCGGAGCCCCCGGATCTCGCTATCGTCATAGTCCCGGCGCCGCGCGTCCCGGATGCGGTGAGCGAGCTTGCGTCGATGGGTGTCCCGGGGGCGGTCATAATATCGGCGGGGTTCAAGGAAATCGGATTCGAGGGCCGGAAGCTGGAGCGGGAAACGGTCGCCAGGGCACGCGAGGGTGGAATGCGCCTGCTGGGCCCGAACTGCCTGGGCATAATGAACACCGACCTTCCGCTCAATGCCTCCTTCGCCCGGAAGATGCCGCCCAGGGGCTCGATCGGGGTCATCAGCCAGTCGGGGGCGATTTGCACCTCACTTATAGACTGGGCCCGTGACCAATCGGTGGGCTTCTCCAAGCTCGTGAGCCTCGGCAACAGCGCCGACCTCGACGAAAGCGACCTCCTCGAGGCCCTGACCTTGGACGATGCCACCACGGTGATATCCATGTACATCGAGGGTGTCTCGGACGGCAAGCGTTTCTTCAAGATCCTCAGAAAAGCGAGCCGCCTGAAGCCGGTGGTACTCTTCAAGGCGGGCATTACCCAGGCGGGCGCCCAGGCCGCCTCCTCTCACACCGGAGCGCTCGCGGGGAGCGAGAGCGCGTACGAGGCGCTCTGCACCCAGGCCTCCGTGCTCCGCGCCGGCTCGGTGGAGGAGCTGGTGGAGCTCTCGTGTTCGCTCGCGACCCAGCCGATCCCGAAGGGTAACAGCGTCGCTATCATCACCAACGCGGGGGGACCGGGCATCATCGCCTCTGACGCGTGCGATCAGGCGGGCATGAACCTGGCCCGGATATCGAACGATACGGTGAACAGGTTGCGAAAGTATCTCCCCGCGGCCGCGAGCATGCACAACCCCATCGACATCCTGGGTGACGCCGACGCCCTGCTCTACGCGATCGCCCTGGAGGCCTTGCTGGATGACCCGGGTGTGGACGCCGTGCTGCTCATCCTGACCCCCCAGGCGATGACGGAGATATACCGCACCGCGGACGAAGTCATCCGCATCGCCAGGAACGCCGATAAGACGGTGATGTGTTCGTTCATGGGAGCGGGGTCCGTCGACGCTCCCGTGAACAAGCTTCAGAAAGCCGGAATACCCAACATCCCGTACCCGGACAGGGCGATGCTCGCCCTGGGGCGGATGCACGAAAGGCAGCTCGAGCAGCAGCGTCCGCCCTCGAGAAAGGCGCACTTCGAGGTGGACCGGGAGCGCGTGGCGCGGATCTTCGGCCGCTACACCGAAAAGGGCGAGTTGCAGATCGAGGCCGATGACTGCAGGGAAGTCCTGGATGCCTACGGGATACCTTTCGCGCCGTACGAGTTCGCGGGAGACTTGCGCGCGGCGGAGGAAGTCGCCGGGGAGATGGGTTACCCGGTCGTTATGAAGATAGTCTCTCCCCAGATACTTCACAAGACCGACGTGGGCGGTGTTGTATTGAACATCCGTAACCCGAGAGAGCTCGTCAACCGGTACGACGAGATGATGGGCAATGTCAGGAGGCGGATGCCGAGCGCGGAGATCTACGGCGTGGCGGTCCAGAAGATGGTTCCCTCGGGCCACGAACTGATCCTGGGAATAGTGAAAGACCCCCAGTTCGGCCCGATGGTGATGGCCGGGCTCGGTGGAATCTACGTGGAGGCTTTCAAGGACGTCGTATTCAGGCTCGCGCCGATTACGCCCGGTGAGGCCACCAGAATGCTGCGGGAACTGCAGGCTTTCAGGTTGCTCGAAGGGCTACGCGGGGAGCCGCCGGGGGACGTGCCGGCGGTCGAGGAAATACTGCAGCGGACATCGCTTCTGGCGACCGATCACCCGCAGCTCGGTGAAATGGACATCAACCCACTCATGGTCTACAATGCGGGCGACGGCTGCACGTGTG
>CAZAIS010000482.1:0-2305 GCA_964485255.1 uncultured Acidimicrobiales bacterium
CGGTTCTGCGTCGTGCTGGCCGGGGACATCGTGTACGAGATGGCGCACGACGTGCGCAGGCCTGAGCGCAGCACCGGCATGATGGTGCGGGGCTCGGACCTCGACATAGTTTTGATCATGAGCGACGAAGCCCCGGGCGAGCTGGTCCGTCAACTGGACGAAGCCATCTACCGGAAGAAGTACCAGTACCTCAAGAACCCGGCCTTCCGCGAGGAGATCGACTACGTCATCAAGCCGTTCGGCAAGCTGCGCGAACAGGCGGAGTTCGACACATACAGGAAGATGGTGGCCTCCAAGATCTTCGAGGAGTCGGTGTTCCTCTACGGCAGCGCCCGTATCTTTGACGCCGGCAAGGCCATGCTCCGGGAGCGTGGCGTCAGCGAGCGGCTCCGGGCCCTTGAGCGGTCCGCCGTCCGGCGGAGGGAAAAGCGCGAGCACTACCTGCTCACCACCGACGAGCGTGAGCTGCGCAGGGAAGACATGTACGTCTTCCACACCGACCACGAAGCCGCCGAAATGGAGTAGGGCCGCCGGACCGTCACGGAGTTGCGAGGCCGGTACCCGGCATGTTCTACTTCGGTTGTACCGGCCTCCGGCACAAAGGAGCGTGGTCCGCTTCTTGAATACGAGAACCGGGTACGGGGAGCCCGGCAAGCGTCCCGGCGAAGCGCAAAGAACACTCGATTCGGTTTCCGAAAGGAGTCTCCCGTGAAAAAAGCCAGGTCGCTGCTCTGTATACTGGTTGCCCTCGCGCTGCTGTCGCCGTTCCTGCTGACCGGCTGCGGCACCTCGACGAAAGACACTTTCAAGACCGCGATACAGACCGCGCGAACGAGGATATGGGAGGACATCAACGCCGGCAAGGCTTCCGCGGGAAGCGCCGCGATCCTCGACGGCGGAAACCCGGTGTACGCCGAAGGCTTCGGCGTCGCCGATCGCGCCGGCAACACGCCTGTCGATGACGGTACCCTCTTCAACGTGGGTTCGGTCAGCAAGACCTTCTGCGCCTCGGCGCTGATGGTCCTGGTGGACGAAGGGAAAGTGGAACTGGACGCGCCCGTCACCAGGTACATCAAGAAGTTCAAGATGGCCGACGCGAGGTACAAGGACATCACTGTGCGGATGCTCCTCAACCACCAGTCGGGGTTCCCTGGATCAACCTACGCCAATAACATGGGTTACGCATTCAACAAGGACGTCCACTCCCAGACCCTCGAGAACCTGGCGACCTCGCACCTGAAGGCGGCGCCCGGTCAAACGGCGCCGTACTGCAACGACGGGTTCACGCTGGCGGAGATCGTCATCGAGCGCGTGAGCGGCAAGAAGTTCCTGGACTTCCTGGCCGAGAAGGTCCTCCACCCCCTGGGGCTTTCGCGCACCGGGGACGGCGTGGGGATGCAGCCCGATGCCGGCATCTGCAGGTTCTACGACTCCGAAACCGGCAAGATATACCCCCCGGAGATGCTCTCAATTATCGGCGCGGGCGGCATCTCATCGACGCCGACGGAGCTGGTCCTCTTCGCGGACAGCTTCTCGAGGGGCGGCCCCCGCGTGCTGTCGGAGAAATCCGTTGAGGCCATGACTACCGCTTCCCCTTCGGCTTACGCCGCCGCGTCGGTCAAGGAAACAGGGATAAACCCTGAGATGACCTACGGCCTTGGTCTCGACCTGACCAGTGTCCCCAGGTTCGAGAAGCAGGGTATCAAGGTCATCGGGAAGGGCGGGGACTCGAACGACTTCCACACGATGCTGCTTTCGGTCCCCGACAAGCGAGTATCGGTCGCGGTCACGGAAGCGGGTCACGGCAGCAGCGCCGCCGACATCGCCATGGACGTCCTCTCCGACGTGCTCGAGGCGAAGGGCCTCATGAAAAAGGAGGCGGAGCCGGTGGTCAAGCCCGCGCCGGAGCCGATGCCGTCCGAATACGCCGCGATGTCGGGGTATTACGGCGGCGGAACCTCCATGAAGGTCGAGTTCGATACTGAGCAGAACGCCGCCTTGATAACCCCGATCGAAAACGAGGTCGAGGGTCAGCCCATGGCGGCCGAGTACGAGGACGGCCTGTTTTCGATGGGGGGAGAAACGGCCTTCCGGTTCATGTCCTGTGGGGGCCGGACGGTCATGTGCATGCCGGTCTTCGGCGGCCAGGTTAACATGACGACGGCGCAGCTCATTTCCCCGCTGGCGCCGAAGTCGCTCGCGCGGGACATCGACGGCAAGCGGTGGGTGAGGCGCAACGTGAAGCCCTTCGAGGACGTGCAGATGTCGAAGTCTTACTCGCCCGTCTCGTCCTCGCTGCCGGGCA
>CAZAIS010000483.1:0-2301 GCA_964485255.1 uncultured Acidimicrobiales bacterium
TTCTGATTGTGTGGTTCCAGTGATGTAAATGTTTCCACTATCATCAACAAATATACTTTTCCCCCAATCATCACCACTCCCGCCGATGAAAATGGTGTATCCTAGGCGGAATGAATCGTATCCGTTAAGTACCAGTTTAGTTACAAATGAGTCATGGTTATACCCATGGGGGCCAAACCCATGGGGTTTTTCTGTTGAACCAGGGTTAACAGGAAAATCAGATGAGTCGGTTGTTCCAATGATGTAGATATCTCCATCGCTATTTAATGTTATATCATACCCAAAGTCCTCCTTAGTACCTCCGATGTAGGTACTGTATCTTAGGTCAGTCCAACTCCACCCGTTAGTTGCTATTTTAGCTACAAAAGCATCCATCCAACCTTTATTGGTGGTTTGAAATGCAGCGGATGTGGTGGGGAAATTGGTAGACCAAGTGCTTCCGGTTATATATATGTAACCATAGTGATCTAAAGCGATACTTGTAGCATAATCTTCATTAAGCCCTCCTAGGTAGGTGCTATAAAGCAGATCTGTATTGTCATTTCCATTAGGTGTGAGTTTACAGATAAAACAATCACCAACCATACCATTAAGGGTTTTTTGGTAGGCCCCTGGTGTAGTGGGGAAATCTATTGACCTTGTTACTCCGGTGATGTAGATATTATCATTACCATCCACAATTATATCATTACCTATATCCTCACCGCTACCTCCGATGATGGTGCTGTATAACAAGTCAGACCAACCCCATCCGCTAGGTGTGAATTTACAGATAAAACAATCACCAGAACCATTAAGGGTTTTTTGGTAAGCTCCACTGGTGGTGGGGAAATTGGTAGACCAAGTGCTTCCGGTTATATATATGTAACCATAATGATCTAAAGCAATACTTGAAGCATAATCGTTATGGTTTCCTCCTAGGTAGGTGCTATAAAGCAGATCTGATTTGCCATTTCCATTAGGTGTGAGTTTACAGACAAAACTATCCCACTTAGTTTCATCATCGTCTCCTTTGGTGGTTTGGTAAGCCCCTGGTGTAGTGGGGAAATCTATTGACATTGTTACTCCGGTGATGTAGATATTACCATCATCATCTATAGTAATACCCTGACAATCTTCTCCAGCGAATCCACCAATAAATGTGCTGTATATTAAATCTGTTGAACCTCCTCCATTAGGTATTAGTTTAGAAACAAAACAATCACATCCTCCAATACAATTGTTTATTTGTTTAAGGGTGGTTTGATAAACACCAGTAGTAACAGGGAAATCGGTAGAGCTGGTTATTCCCAGGATGTAGATGTTACCATTTCCATCAACTGCAAGGCCCTTTACTAAATCAGATTCAACTCCCCATTCACATTCAATTCCCATTTCATCACTTTTTGATCCACCGAGGAAGCTGCTGTATTTGAGGATGGGGTCTATGGTGAGTGTTTTGGTGGTGTTATAGGTTGTGGTATGGAATCCGTAGGTGTTATCGTTTAGTGTGTAGTCTGTCTCTATTTTTTCATCATCCTGGTAGGCGGTGGGTTTGCTTAGCTGTACATCTCCCACGGTGGATTGCAGGTTCAAATTTCCATCAGCATCAATATTTAAGTTATCTGCTCCGGTTACTCTGATTTTTATGATATCGGGATTGGCTCCGGGTGCGATCTGGAAGATCTTCTCCACGTTTCCTCCATGGGCTTTTAGGAGCACGTTTATGCCGGGGTAGATTTCTCCCAGGCTGATACTGTTCCAGGTGGACTGGCCAGTTACCCATTTGGAGGAGTCATTTCCAATATAAAAATCAACCTTGGCCGTTCCCTTTTCAGATCCTGTGGGTTGGAATGTTATAACCTGTCCCTGTTCATCAAGAAACTCCTCTTTAACCACCAAAGAGGTGTCGTTTGCTCCGGTGATGCTGTGATATATACCATCATCAGTCACATACGCCGTACCATACATGGTATTTACATAATACTTTACACTGGAATCGGCCTGCGTATTTTCTACAAAGGGTATCTGGGTATTCATCACCATAGTCTCCTGATCCGATGTTAACGTGTCAGAAGCAGCAGAAACCGATCCACACAAAATAAAAGCAGAAAACAAACTCAAAAATAGAATCAAACATTTACCATCTATCAATTTGGTAACCCCCTACAAATTTAATAAATTAATAAAGTAATAAACCTTACTCAAATTTAGCAGAGACTAACATATAAATCTTTTGAAAAAAAATTCCAAATAATAAATAAAGATAAGTACAATCCTCTCTTTAAAATTAATGAAAATTATTATGAGCTATTAAATCAA
>CAZAIS010000484.1:0-2289 GCA_964485255.1 uncultured Acidimicrobiales bacterium
TTGGTCACGGCCGGCTCGTCCCCGACAGCCGCGACGCGCTTGTTGACGAGCGCGACGAGCTCCCCCAGGCCTCTCGGCTCCAGCGGGCACGCGTTGATCGGCACCACGGCTTCCTTGAGCATCGCCGAAAGGTCTCCGGCTATCCATTTGGCCAGCGCCTTGGGGTCCTGCCCCGTCCCTACCGCCTCCTCGAAGTAATCGGCCAGTGCCTTCTCGCCGGTGAGCATGGTCGCGATCTCGCGCTTGAGCCCGAACTGCTCCTCGAAGCGCCGCAGCCTTTGATCGGGCAGCTCGGGGATGCGGGAGGCGATCTCCTCGAGCCAGGCCTCATCAGGCTCCACCGGCACGAGGTCCGGCTCCGGGAAGTAACGGTAGTCGAAGGCCTCCTCCTTGCTCCGCAGAGGGGTGGTCCTGCCCTCCGCGTCGTCCCAGTGGCGCGTCTCCTGCACGATCCTCTCGCCGCGCCCGAGGGCCGCCCGCTGGCGCTCCTCCTCGTAGGAGAGTGCGCGGAACAGCGCGCGGAAAGAGTTCATGTTCTTTATCTCGACCTTGGTCCCCATGACGCCGTCGACGGCCACGGATATATTAGCGTCGCAGCGTAGAGAGCCTTCCTCCATCTTGCAGTCGCTTATCTCGAGGTACTCCAGGGTGGCGCGGAGTAGTTGCACGAAGGTTCGAGCTTCCTCCGGGCTGCGCATGTCAGGCTCCGTGACGATCTCGGCCAGAGCAATACCGGCACGGTTGAAATCCTCGAGGCTGTGCTCGGCGCCGTGGATCCTCCCGCTCTCCCCGATGTGAACGCTCTTGCCGGTGTCCTCCTCGAGGTGGACCCTGGTTATGCCGACGCGGCGCGTGTATCCGTCCATCTCGATCTCGAGCCACCCGTCGTGGCTCAACGGAACGTCATACTGGGAAATCTGGAAGTCCTTGGGCATGTCGGGGTAGAAATAGTTCTTCCGGTGGAAGATCGAGCGCCCGCTGATCTCACAGTTGAGGGCAAGTGCAAGCAGTATCGTGTCCCCCACGGCCCGGCGGTTCATCACCGGCAGAGACCCCGGGTGCCCGAGGCACACCGGGCAGGTCTTTGTGTTCGGTTCCCCGCCGAACGTAGCCTCGCAGCCGCAGAACATCTTGGACCTGGTGCTCAACTCTGCGTGTATCTCGAGACCTATTATCGTCTCGTAGTCCATGTCTCCACCTTCTCAATCGGCCTCGAGGCCCCGAGGCCTCGCGTCGAACTCTGTCGCGGTCTCGAGAGCGTAAGCCATGTTCAACAGCTTCTGCTCGGAAAGCGGCGGACCCATGATCTGGAATCCGACCGGCAGGCCGTCTACCAACCCGCAGGGCAGGCTCAGCGCGGGGATGCCCGCGAGGTTCACGGGGATGGTGCAGATGTCGGAGAGATACATGGTCAGCGGGTCGTCCATCTTCTCACCCAGCTTGAAAGCCGTGGTCGGAGAGGTCGGAGAGACGAGCAGGTCGTAGTCCTCGAAGGCCCGCCCGTAGTCTCTTACTATGAGCGTTCTGATCTTCTGGGCCTTGGCGTAGTACTCGTCGTAGTATCCGGCCGACAGGGCGTAGGTGCCGAGCATTATCCGCCGCTTGACCTCGGGGCCGAAGCCCCGGGCGCGCGTCGCGTCGTACATGTCCCATATGTTGTCGAAGTCGCCCTCGGCGCGGTAGCCGTACCTGACCCCGTCGAACCTGGCGAGGTTGCTCGACGCCTCTGCCGGGGCGATCAGGTAGTAGGAGGACAGGCCGTACTCGAAGCTCGGGAGGGATACTTCGTCACACTCCACTCCCATCGCCGCGAGCCGCTCGACGGCCTCCCCGGTGAGCGCCAGCACGTCGGGGTCGATACCCCCGCTGGAGAGCTCCCTGACAACGGCAATCCTCATTCCCCGGACGTCCCCGTCGAGGTGGGCCAGGTAATCCCCGGCGGGCTGGTCGATCGACGTTGAATCACGCTCGTCGTGGCCCGCTATGACTCCCAACAGGGCCGCGCAGTCCTTTACGTTCAGGGTCATCGGCCCCACCTGGTCGAGCGACGAAGCGAAGGCCACCAGCCCGTAGCGCGATACCAGGCCGTAGGTGGGCTTCATCCCCACTATTCCGCAGAGTGACGCCGGCTGCCTGATGCTGCCTCCCGTGTCAGAGCCGAGTGCGCAGGCCGCCTCCCGGGCGGACACCGCGGCGGCCGAGCCCCCGCTGGACCCGCCGGGGACGCGCTCGAGGTCCCCCGGGTTCCGGGTCGGACCGAAGCAGGAGTTCTCGGTGGACGACCCCATC
>CAZAIS010000485.1:0-2288 GCA_964485255.1 uncultured Acidimicrobiales bacterium
ATCCAGGCGTTCCTCGTCGTCATCTGGGCACTGAGTTCCGTTTCCTACCCCTGGTTCATCTTCCCCCTGTTCGGGTGGGGAGTCTTTGTCGCCGCCCACGCGGTCTACGCGTTCGTGGTGCGCGACCCGGAGGAAATAATGGTTGAGCGCGCGGCGCGCGAAAAATGAGGAGACTTCAAATGAAATGGCTGCTCGGACCGTACGCCGAGGCAAGGACCTACCGGGCCTTCGCGTACCTTCTTCTCGGACTGCCGCTCGGCGTTCTCGAATTCACAGTAGTCATAACGGGCCTTTCCGTGGGGCTGGGGCTAGCCATCACGCTGCTGGGAATCCCCGTCCTCATCGGCACCTGCTTCGTCATCCGGGGCTTCGCGGACTTCGAGCGGCGGCTCGCGATCTCGCTGCTGGACGCGCCGATGCCGCCGGCGCGACGGAACCTCGACGAGCCCGGGGGCTTCTGGGCGCGCCTGCGCTCGATGGCGACGAGCAGGCGCACGTGGATGGAGACCGCCTTCCTGCTGCTCCGCCTGCCTGTCGGAACGATCGACTTCACTGTCGCCGTTTCCGTTCTCGCCCTGGCCCTGGGGGGCTTCGTGATGCCGGTTATCGTGGCGGCGGGTGTGCCCGCCGAATTGGGATCGTGGAAAATCGACACGTTCGCGGAGTCCCTGGTCTGCCTTCCCGTGAGCGTTCTATTCATACTGGTGGGCCCGCGCCTAATCCTGGGCTGGAGCTCGCTCTCGCGCCGTTTCACGTGCGGCCTCATCGGACGCCTGGAGCCGGTTGAGCTCAGGCGCGCCGTGGTAGAATCGCTCGCGCGGGTTGAGGAAGCCGACGGGTTCGAGATCTTCGACGACCTGACGCTGCGCCTGGGCCGTGGTCCTTACCTCACGCCGACCCGCCTGGAGGCCGCCCTGCTCTCACTTCGGTCAACAGGCGCCGTCGCCACCAGGGGCACGGACTCGCGCACGCTGTATTCGCTCGCGCGATGATCCGGAATTAATCACCGGGCCGGTGTCGCGGCCGCCGGACGGATTCCTGAAAAAGGCGGGCCGGCTCGCCGCTTCATCATTTCCCGCGGAGGCGGGCCGCGAGCCTGCTCAGCCTCGAACGTTCCACTCGGCCCGCTTCGCTTCGCTGCCCGGGGCCCCCGGCCGATGCGGCCCCGGCGGCCTCTACGGTTTCCCTCAAAGCGAGGAGCTCCCTCTCCAGGCTCCGCGCCCAGGCGGACACCCGCTCGAGCTCCTCCAGCTTCGCGGCGTTATCGGCCTCCACCTTTTCGACGTGCAGTGCCATCTCCTCGAGCCTGTCGTCCATCCCCGAGGAGAGCTCCTCGTAATAGCGCACCCGGGACTCGAGGTCGCCGGACCGGGCCCGGAGGTCGTCGAGCTCCCGCGCGAAGATCACTTCCTCGAGCTCGTCACGCCCTTCTCCCCCACCGTCGCCGGATCCGGCCGGCGGCTCTCCGGCCCTCCGGCCGGTCGCGAAGCATACGCGCGGGTAGCGCATCCAGGCGCGAACCAGGCCCGGCATGCCGCCCGCCACGTCCCAGCTCACTTCCTCCCCGCTATCGAAGACCTCCATGCTCGAGAACCCCGCGCGGGCGAGCAGCGCGGCCAGGCCGCGGGGAGCGAACCGCCAGTAATCGCGGTCGGCTTCGTGGAGCGGCAGGGCGAACGGGACGGAAGCCAGCAGGTGGCCGCCCTTCTCAAGCGCGAGAAACAGCGCTGATGCCAGGCCGGCCGGGTCCCGTACGTGCTCGAAGCTCTCCACCGCGACGATCAGCCCGTAGCGCTCGGGCTCTAGTCCGTCGAACGACTCGTCATCCAGGACGTCCGACAGGAACGAGGCCCTCGTACCCGCCAGCTCGACCTCCAGGCCAGGGAAGTAGCGCTCGAGAATTCCCTCCGGCTCCAGTCCGGCCATTCTCCGTGGAGCGACAATCAGCTTCCTGCCGTCGAACTCCCGGGGCCCATCCATGGCAAGGCTCCTTCCTCGTAGCTCTTTAGTGCCCGCGGCGGGTTCCGCCACCGCTCTGGAGCAGTCTAACGCCTTCGTGCCCCGCGTGCCACAGGCACCGACGCGGCACGCCGGGGCGGTTCACACTGCGCGCGCGCGTTGGTAGAGTATCCGCGGAAGGAGGCGAAGGCTGTTGACCCTTTTCAGCCCGGATCGCCCCCGGCATGCCGATGACCCATTGTCCCGGCCGTCACGGGAAGAGGGAAACCGCGGCCGGGGAAAGGGGAGTCCGCTCGTTTCGATAATAGTCACGGCGCTCGACGTGCCGG
>CAZAIS010000486.1:0-2287 GCA_964485255.1 uncultured Acidimicrobiales bacterium
AATGGCACTGGGGCCGCTCGAGAAGAACCTGATGAGGCGCATGTCCATCGGCGACCTGCCGACGCGTACGGCGTCGCGGCTGCCTGACAAGGAAGCGATAATCTTCCAGGACAAGCGCGTGACTTACAAGGAGCTCAACGAGAACTGCTGCCGGTTCGCGAACGCGTTCGCGGGCATGGGGGTCGGCAAGGGCGACCGCGTGGCCTTCATGACCCACAACTGCCTGCAGTACATCTATTCGTGGCTCGGGCTCGCCAAGCTGGGCGCCGTCGTCGTTCCAATGAACTTCATGCTCAAGGGCCCCGAGATCGAGTACATTGTCAACCACGCCGAGCCGAAGCTGCTGTTCGTCGAGGACTCCACTTCCGCCCAGGCGGCCGAGGTCGCGGACAAGCTGAAGTCTGTCGAGAAGTTCGGTTACATCCCCCTGACCGGAACCGAGCCCCCCGCCGGCTGGATGAACATCGACGACCTCATGAACGAGAAGAACACGGCGGAGCCGCTGGTGGAGATCGAGGACGACGATACCGCGACACTGATGTACACCAGCGGGACCGAGGCGATGCCCAAGGGCGTAATGACAGGTCACCGCAATTTCTACATGGCGCTCCTGATGGCGAGCGCGGACCTCAACTTCCTGGGGACCGACACGGCGCTGCTGTCCATCCCCCTCTACCACGTCGCGGGCAAGCTGCTGATGATGCAGAGCATCATGGTCGGAGCGAAGATCATCCTGGAGTACGCCCCCAACCCCGTGGAGATACTTGACCTCACGGTAAAGGAGAAGGTGACCTACTGGGTATACCCGCCCACGCTCTACCAGGTGCTCCCGATGATGCCGGGGTTCGCCGAGGCCGACTTCTCCGCCTTGAAGAAGTGCGTATCCTTCGGGGCCCTCATGCCCAGTGCGCTGCTGGAGCAGTGGAAGCAGATACTGCCGGGCTCCGAGTGGCGCAACTTCTACGGCCAGACGGAGTCCTCTCCCCTGGGCAGCACTCTACAGCCGGCGGACTTCGAGACCAAGATAGACTCCATCGGGCGGCCGCACTCCGTGGTCGAGATCAAGATAATGGACGACGACGGCGGCATCCTGCCCGCGGGCGAGATCGGCGAGATAGTGATGCGTGGCCCCTCGGTGATGAAGGGTTATTACAAGGACGAGAAGAAAACCGAGGCCGCGTTCAAGGGAGGCTGGCTTCACACCGGCGACATCGGCCGGTTCGACGAGGATGGTTTCCTCTACTTCGTGGACCGCAAGAAGGACATCATCAAGAGCGGCGGGGAAAACGTCTCCTCGCAGGAGGTGGAAGCCATCGTCCTCAAGCACGACAAGGTGATGCAGGCGGCGGTTATCGGCATGCCGCACGAGCACTGGGTCGAGATGGTTACCGCCGTGGTGGTGCCCAACCCGGGAGCGGAGCTTTCCGAGGAAGAGGTCGTCGCGTACTGCAAGGAGAACATGGCCGGCTACAAGGTGCCCAAGAAAGTGGTCATTGTACAGGAGATGCCGATGAGCCCGAGCGGCAAGGTCCTCAAGAGAATGCTGCGCGAGCAACTGCTGAAAGAATAGAATGAACGTCCGACGGCAAGCACGGAAGGGGCGGCCCGCGCCGCCCCTTCGTCTATTTGCCTCTATCAAGGAGCGTTGCGTCGGTTTAGGATTGATTCAGTGAATACCGGTGAATCCGACATCACGGGGAGTGGTGAAAATGGCAATGCGTTCGGGGCGGAGACTGGTAGCTGTACTTCTTGCGGGGTTATTGATGCTTTCGGTCTTTGCACTGTCCTCGTGCAAGAGCGGCGCCTCGAAAACCAGTAACTACGATGAAGCCATAAAGGCGGCCCGCGCCGGAATCTGGGAGGACATCAACTCCGGCAAGGCCTCGAGCGGCCAGGCGGCGATACTGGTCGATGGCGCGGTCATTTACTCCGAGACCTTCGGGATGATCGACCGCGCGGCCGGCACGCCTGTCGACACGACCACCCTCTTCAACTCGGGCTCGATAGGCAAGCTCTACTGTGCGACCGCCGTCATGAAGCTCGTGGACGATGGAAAGGTGGAGCTGGACTCCCCCGTGGTCCGCTACCTCCCCGATTTCAAGATGGCCGATCCCAGGTACAAGGACATCACGGTTCGGATGCTCCTCGACCACCAGAGCGGCCTTCCCGGCACCACCGCCGCCAACGACTTCGGGTACAAGGTCAACCCCGACTTCTACTCCCAGGTATGCGAGAACCTGGGCCGCTCCCACCTGAAGGCCGACCCCGGGTACTCGGCCCCGTACTG
>CAZAIS010000487.1:0-2282 GCA_964485255.1 uncultured Acidimicrobiales bacterium
GTGGACGCCGACCTCAGGAAGGCGGAGCACGACCCGGAGTCCGACGGCGTCGGCCTCACCGACACCATCATCGGCAACGTCGAGCTGAGCGGCGCCATCAAGAACACCGGCAAGGAGCAGTTCGACCTGCTCCCCTCGGGGCCCCTGCCGCCCAACCCCTCCGAGATGCTGGACTCGGCGGCCATGCACGGGATACTGGACAAGCTCAGGGACGGCTACGACATCGCCATTATCGACACGAGCCCGATCGGCATGTTCTCCGACCCGTTCGTGCTGGCCTCCAGGGCGGACGGTACGCTCCTGGTAGTGGAAGCGAGGTCAACCAGCACCGAGTCCCTCAAGTCGGCGATCAAGCTTCTCTCCGGCTCGAACATCAACCTTCTCGGGGCGGTCCTCAACAAGGTCAAGCTCGGCAAGCGCCAGAGCTACTACGACTATTACTACAAGTCGGGTCGGCGCAAGAAACGCTCGAAGAAGTAGGCCCTCCATTGGGCTGGATAGACCTCCATTCCCACATCCTCCCCGGGTTCGACGACGGGGCCTCGGACGACGTCGAGTTCCTCCAGATGGCGCGAATCGCCGTCGCCGGTGGAACGGCGACAATGGTCGCCACGCCTCATTACGACCCGGAGAGCCCGGCCTTCGGCCCGGAGAGCGTCAAGGCCGCGGTGGAGAATTACCAGAGAATCCTCGAGGACAACGCCATACCCTTGAAGCTCCTGCCGGGCCTGGAACTTAAAATCAACGCGGGCCTGCTCGAGCTCGCCGGAACGGGCGGCCTGGCGGAGTACACGCTAGCGAGGAACGGCGGGCACCTGCTGGTCGAGCTGCCCATGCTTGACGTGCCCCTCTGCACGATGGAGACCGTCTTCCGGATACGGCTCGCCGGGGTCATACCCGTGCTCGCCCACCCCGAGCGCAACCGCCAGCTTCAGGACAATCCCGCCCTGATCGAGGAAATGTCGGGCCGCGGCGTCGAGATGCAGGTGAACGCCGGAAGCCTTGAAGGCCTGTTCGGCAGAAAGGCCCGCCGCCTGGCGCGGCGGCTCGTGAAAGAGGGCAAGACCAGGCTCGTGGCCTCGGACGCGCACGGCCCGGGCGGCAGGAACCCCGATCTGTCTCGGGCCGCCTCAACGATCGGCAGGCTGCTCGGCCCCGAAGCCCCCGACCTCTTGCTGGAGGTCAACCCCGCCCTTGTCCTCGAGGGTGGCAGATTCCGCCCTGATTGAAGGCAGGCCCGCTACCGGGCCGCCCCGGCAAAATAATCGCGCTCGATTTCCCCGGCCTTCTCGTAAGCGCTGGCAATCGATTCGACAACCTCGTCAACCGTGGCGAGGTCCATGTGCGACCAGATGGGAAGGGAGAGCGCCTGAGCTGAAAGCCTGTTCGTCACCGGCAGCGACTCGTCCCGGCTCCTGCCCCATTTCTCCCAGTAGGCGGCCGTCCTGTGAACGGGGGGTTCGTAATACTTGCGCGTATCTATGCCCTCGTTCGCCAGGTGCCACGCTAGAGAATCCCGACCCATGCCGAAGACTTCCCTGTCAATAAGTATGGTGAAGTCCTTATAGGTGCAGAGGTTGCCGTCCTTCACCGCCTGGAAGGTTATCCCGCCCATGCCGGACAGCCCTTCCGTGTACCTCGCCGCTATCTCGTTGCGCCTTCTGACGTTCTCCTCCAGCATGGCGAAGCTCTCGACGGCCAGGGCAGCGTGGAACTCGCTCATGCGCGCGTTCAGCCCGCAGAAAGACGGGTTGTAGTCCCCCCGGTTACCGTAGTCCCTTCCCGCCCGCAGCGCCTCGGCGAGCTCGGCGTCCCCCGTCGTGATAAGCCCTCCCTCTCCCGCCACGACCAGCTTGGTGGGGCTGAGAGAAAAAACCTCCGCGTCCCCGAAACCGCCCACGTGACGGTCCCCGATGCGCGCCCCCATGGCATGGGCCGAATCGTACACAACGGCAATCCCTCGCTCCCGCGCCATGGCCTCGAGGCCGTCCACGTCGCAGGGGTTCCCGAAAACGTGGACGGGCAGCACGGCGGAGATCCCAGAATCGGCATCGAGCGCACTATCCAGTGCTTCAAGCGATATATTCCAGGTATCGGGCTCGACATCGACGAACACCGGCTCCAGGCCGTTCCAGAGAACCGCGTGCGCCGACGCGAAAAAAGTGAAGCTTGGAAGCGCCACCCTCCCTGTCAGCCCGAGCGCCTTCAGTGCAAGCATCAGGCCGCTGGTGCAGCACGACACGGCGATCGCGTTATCGACCCGCAAAGCCTCCCGTACATTC
>CAZAIS010000488.1:0-2264 GCA_964485255.1 uncultured Acidimicrobiales bacterium
AGAAACGCGGTCAGAAATTACCCAGGGAGACGCGGTGAGGGGTGGGGAATGTGGGGAAAGAGCTATCACATGGCAAGAATCCTCCCGAAGCACTGACAGGAGCGCCCGCCCTGTGGCGGGCGCTTCGTTCGCGTTCGTGACGCGACTAGTCCGAGTAGCCGCCCACGGTGTTGGTGCCCGCGCCGCGCGCGTTCCAGTACATGGCGCGCTCGGCCATTATCCGCCTGTTGGGCGTAAGGGACTCCACTAGCACCGACGCGCGCCCCGAGGGTATCCTGTCCGCCATCGAGAACGTCTTGCGCGAGTTCGCCGGAACGTTCTCGGTAAAGGTGACGTTGTTCCTGCCGGTGGGTGTCAGGTATGTGACCCGCACGTCCACCGCTCTGCTGTTCGGGTTCTGCACCAGTATCCAGGTCTCGTGCCCGTTCTGGGTCTCGCCGTCGGGCAGGTAGAAGCAGGTGTGGGCGTTGGGCATCCCTATGGAGTCGTGGCACGCCTCCCACGGCGGTTTGGAGGCCCCCCAATACATTGCCCTCTCCGCGATTATCGGCACGTCGCCGTGCACTCTTGTCGACAGGTCCTCGTTCGGCAACGCATCGTTCACCCTCACCGTCTTCCTCGAGCTGGGTTCCATGGCGAACGAAGGCTGCTCCTTGGGGCCCTCCGGCGTCATGTAGGTGATGGTAACGCTGGCGGGGATCTCGTTAGGGTTCTGCACCAGCACGTAGGTGGTAAACCCCCAGTCGGTGGACCCCTCCGCCAGGTAGTAGTCGTATGCGGGAGCGGTTGCCCCGATGGAGCTGTGCCCTTCACGGCGGTTGTTGCGGTACATCGCGCGTTCAGGGATAACCGGCAGGCTCGCCTTCACCTTTATGGAGGCGTCCGCCTCGCCAATGTCCTCGGCCATGTTGAAGCTCCTGCGCGAGTTCGCAGGGACCGACTTCACGACCGTCTTCGGGTCCTTCCCCTCTATCATGTAGGTGACCTCGCAACTGGCGTCCGATTCGTTCGGGTTCTGGATGAGCAGCCACGTCTCGAAGCCCCACCTGGAGGAGCCCTCCGGCAGGTACCAGGTCTTCGCGGGGGCGGTGACCCCCACCGATGAGTGCCCCTCGCTGGAGGCGCAGCCCGGGCCGGTCCAAATCATGCGGCGGTCCACCACCACCGGCTTCGACTCGCGGCAGGTGACCATGGTGGAGAAATCGGTGGCCCCAAGGTGGCTGCGCGGGTTTATGACGGTCTGGCTCTTCGCGGGCAGAGTGATGTCCGGGATGGACCGAGGCCCGCTCTCGGTCATATAGGTGACGGCGACCTTTACCTTCTGATCGTTCGGGTTCTCCACCGTTACGTACGTCTCGAACCCCCAGTCCGAGGAGCCCTCGGCGAGGTACCAGGTCTTCGAGACCTCGGTGGGCACCGGCGGGGATATGACGGCGAACTCAAACGCGTTGGACTTGCCTCCGGAGTTTTCAACGGTCACGTCGACCTTTCCGGCGGGCAGTTCAGGGACCACCGCCCTGACCTCGGTGTCGCCCCAGGAGGTTACGGTTGCCTCGGCGTCCCCGAAGAACACCTTGCCGGTCGCCTTCGACCGGCGCGAGCCGGCAGCCTTCGACCGGCGCGAGCCGGCGGACAACGCGCTGCCCTTCAAGGACACCTCCAGGCCCGGCCAGCCGGTGGCTGGCTCGATGGAGGATATCCGGGGCTTGCCGCCGGGCGACGAGGTGACGGTAAACTGCGCGGCGTTGGAGAGACCGGCGGAGTTCTTCACCTTCACCTCGGTCACACCTGCGCTCATGTCGGGGACCTTGGCCTTTATAAGCGAGGTTTCCCAGGATATAACAGTCGCCAGACGCCCGCCGAAGTACACCTTTGCTTTTGAGTCCTGCGGCCCGAAGCCGCTACCGGCTATCTCGATGGTGTCCCCGGGGTCTCCCGAATCCGGCGCGAGCCATTCGATGGCCGGAGACGACGCCTTCACCGTTGTCTTCATGTACGCGCCCGGCAGCACCGGATCCAGCAGTACCCGGAGGATTATAAAACCCTCGGCGGGCTTCCAGCTCTTCAGGAGCGTCCCGTTTGTGATGGCGTAGCTCGATTCATCGCCCATGTCCATCATCACGTAGTCCTGGACGATTTTCGAGAGCGTTGTATCCACGTGGCCCTCGTGGTTGAGGTTGTTCCACACCTCGAAGTACTTCTCAGTCACGTTCGGCGACGTCGTATTGAAGGTGCCGGCGACCGACTCCGTTGACAACGCGGCG
>CAZAIS010000489.1:0-2263 GCA_964485255.1 uncultured Acidimicrobiales bacterium
CGAGGCTGCGGGCGTCGTCCGGGTCGATGTCCAGGGCGTCCATCAGGAGCCCGGCCCGGTCAAGCCCCACCTGGTAGAAGACGAACTGGAGGGCCTTCACCCCCCGCTCGCCCCATCTGTCGTATAGCCAGGGCATGAGGCGGGTAAGGCCCAGCAGGACAAGTCGCGTGGGAGCTTCGGCGTGCCAGAGCGGATCGAGAAGGTCCGAGGGCTTCGGCTCCAGTGCGCGAATGGCTAAACCGTAGGCCACTCCGCCCACGAGGAGAAGCCGCTTGATTCTCTTCAGTCTCATCTATCCTCCTGTCGGCACGGGCGCATGTCGCCTGCGTGCCGGTTTCCATCAGGCGGCGCGTCGCCCCGCCGGGCGGACCCGCGCGCGGCGCGCGGCCTTGGAAGGGAAAGAGCGGCGCGCTGCTCTCGAAAGGCGCCTCACTCGTACCTGTCGATGAGGTCGGCCGCTATTATGCCCGAGCCTATTGTGGTCGGAACCCCCCCGCCGGGATGCGTCGAGGCGCCTGCCAGGTACAGCCCCTTAACGGCGCGCGACCTCGCGTTCGGCCTGAACACGGCCTGGGCCGTTATGTCCTGCTGAACGGCGTAGATAGCGCCCTCCGGGTGCAGAAGCCTCCGCTCGAAGTCCAGCGGTGAGGCCAGGTCCGAGAAGACCACGTGGTCCGCGATCCCCGGGGCGATGTGCCGGTCCAGGTACTCGATCGAGTTCTCAATGAATTCCGGCTTGATGGCGTCCCAGTCCGCGTCCTCGAGGTTCGTCGGTCCCATCAGTATCACGTTGAGGGCGTGGTGCCCTTCGGGGGCCAGGCCCGGGTCGGACTTCGTGGGCCAGCAGACCAGCCCGAACGGCCGGTCCGGGAGCTTGCCCTCGAGGTGGTTGTTCCACCAGTAATCGTCGAGCTCCCCGGGCGGGGCGCAGATGATGGTGTGGTGAGCGTCGAGGGGCGGGGAGTAGTCGAGCCCCACGTAGAGCATGGGCACCGAGAGCGAGAGCGGGTAACTCTTGATCCCCCGCCTGGCCACCGGGTTCAGGTACTGCTCGCCGATGAGGTCCAGGTACAGCTTCTTGGCGTTTATGTTGGAGACTATGACGCCCCCGGTAATTTCGGTCCCGTCCTCCAGCAGCACCCCGGTAGCCCTTCCGTTCCTCA
This sequence comes from uncultured Acidimicrobiales bacterium, assembly GCA_964485255.1. Lineage (GTDB taxonomy): Bacteria > Actinomycetota > Geothermincolia > Fen-727 > Anoxymicrobiaceae > CAZEJS01. Next base: position 1,164 of record CAZAIS010000489.1, read on the forward strand.
CGATGACCTGGTAGACGCGCGTGCCCATCCGGACCTCGAGGCCGTGCCTGCGGCCCACGTTCGCGATCCCCTCGGGTATCGCGCCCATGCCGCCCCTGGGGTAGAACACGCCCTCGTGCTCCGAGTACGGGAGCAGGGCGAACACGCCGGGGACCAGCTCGGGGGGCAGCCCGAGGTAGAACGACTGGAAGGCGAAGGACTCGAGGACCTTCGGGTTCTTGAAGTAGTGTCCCAGCGCTCCCTGGTAAGTGCCCATGAACAGGGGCGCGTACTTGAGCATGCCGGGCGCTTTCATGAATATCCTGGCCATGTCGGCGAGCGTGTCGGCGGGGCTCGTGAAAAAGCCCTTCATGGCCTCATCCATGAAGCCCTTGAAGTGATCCGCGAACTCGAACCAGCGCGCCCCGTCCTCGGGGGATACGCCGGATATGACCTCCCCGGTCCCCTCCACCGAATACGGAATCACCATCTTGGTGCCGTCCCTCAACGCCGCCGAGTAGACGGGGTCGCAACTGATGAGGTCCACCTCATCGGCCAGCGTGGTCCCCAGGGCCTCGAACGCGAGCTCGATCGGCTTTATGACCTCTACGATCGACGCTCCTACGTCGAACTTGTAGCCCTCCTTCTCGAACGTCGAGCAGCAGCCGCCGAGCAGCTCGCCCTGCTCGAGCACCAGGGTCTTGCGGCCCTGCTTTGCGAGTATCGAGCCCGTTGTAAGTCCCCCGAGCCCCGCGCCTATTACAATGGCATCGTAGTCGGGCATGATGCCTCCTTTCTCACGACCGCCCCGCTTCCGGCGCCGGCGCTCGGGGCCGGGCGGGCGCGGACGTCATGCTTTCTGAAAGTACGCGCGCTTCACGCGCTGGGCGCGTCTCCAGGCGATCCGCGCCCTCCTCATCCAGGTGCCCAGCTCCAGCGGGGTCGCCGGGTACCTCGAGTAGAGCGCCTTGAGCGCGGCGCCGACGGCGCCCATCCTCGCTATCGTCATCATCGACGAGGCGCCGAGCGTCCCGTCGAGGAGCCCGCGGGCGATGCCCGGCAGCGCGTTCGCGGCCTCCTTCATGTCAGACTCTATCTCGAACTCCTTCTGCAGGGACAGC
>CAZAIS010000490.1:0-2227 GCA_964485255.1 uncultured Acidimicrobiales bacterium
ATTGGCAACCCGCACCGGTCGCCGATCACCGTCTCGGTCGAGTACTTCATGGGGACGTCGGAGACGTTGACCAGGGAAGTGACGGTGCCTGCGGCGGGGAGGCTGACCGTTGACGTCAACCTGGATGTCGGGTCCGCTCGAGACGTGAGCTGCAGGGTCTCGGCAGCAGAGCCGTTCGTCGCCGAGCGGCCCATGTATTTCAACTATCACGGTATTCGCCCCGGGGGGCATACAGGGACCGGGGTCGCCGCCCCGGGCACGGTATGGTACTTCGCGGAGGGGTGCACCAGGTGAGCCGCCGGCCTCGCGGCTCGCGTCGCGAGGAGTCCAAGCGCAGTCCCCCGGAAGACGCGCCTGCCCGCTGGGCTTTGCGTTCCATCCATTGACCGGCCTGGTGTATAATTACCTCTCGTCAACAGCACAGGAAGAGCAGCGGCTTGAAGCACCACGTGATCTCGTTCGCCAACCAGAAGGGCGGCGTCGGAAAGACAACCACCTGCATCAACCTCGCGGGCGCGCTGTCGGAGGCCGGGCTGTCGATCCTTCTGGTGGACATGGACTACCAGAGCAACCTTACGCTCGGGGTGGGGCTCTCGCTGGAGAACGGCGACAGGGGAACGGGGCACGTGCTGCTGTATCCAGAGGTCTCGTTCAGGGATATAATCCACGAGTCGTCCATACCGAACGTGGACATCGCCCCCGCGACGCTCGACCTCTCAAAGGTGGACATCAATATCGACAAGAGGCCGGAGCGGCACAAGATCCTGCACGACAAGCTCTACGAGGTAAAGGACAGCTACGACTACGTGTTCGTCGACTGCCCGCCGGCCTTCAACCTGCTGACCGTCAACGCGCTGTCCACCTCGGACGGCATCATCATCCCGATCCAGTGCTACCCCTACTCGCTGGCCGGACTCAACACGTTGCTGGAGATCATCGACGACATAAGGTACGCCTACAACTTCGATCTGGAGATCGCGGGCATAGTGCCGACCGCCTACGAGACGAACACCAGGCTCGCCGCCGATGTGTTGCGGGAGCTGCACGACAGGTACGGCGGCAAGGTCTACGACACCATCATCAAGAAGAGCGTGAAGGTCGCCGAGGGCCCGGTCCATCAGAAACCCATGGTGCAGTACGCGAGCGGCCACCCCGTGACGCGGGCCTACCGCGAGCTCGCGGCGGAGTTCCTGCGACGGGAGTCGAGGTAGCCCGGCGCACCGGGGTCACCCCTTGTCCAGCTCCCTTATCATGGCCATGGCGAAATCGCGACCACGCTCGGTAACTTGGATGTCCATGTTCTCGGGCGTGTCCTGGGGCGTGTGGTAGTTGGGAACGAAGTTGTTCTCGTTGAACCCGAGGATGCTGATCGACTTGAAGCCGCGCACGAGAGGCACCATGGCGTCCGTGCCGAGCCTGACCTCGTAGGTGCCGACCTCCGGGAACCCGCCCGAGTCCTTGAGTCCCTTGGCGATCGTAACGAGTTCGGGGGAGTAGGGGCGCACCCTGACGAAGCCCTCGCCGGTCCCGTAGCGGATGGTACCGTAGCCCAGCGACTCGAGGTTGATAAAATAGGTGTTGTCCCTGTCCATCTCGCGGCCGTGCTTCTTGAGGTACTGGACCGCGCCCATCATTATGGCCTCCTCGCAGCCGAAACCCACGAAGACGAGTTCGGTGTTCTCCAGGGGTGAGGCGACGAGCTCCTCGGCGATGGACATGCAGGCCGCGATGCCCGACAGGTTATCGCAGGCGCCGGGAACGTAGACCCCGATCCCGATGTCGAAGAAGCTCAGGGCGGCGACGAGCAGGGCGAGCGTGCAGATCCCCTGGACCATGCCTGTGGCGATCCACATCGCCGCGCCACCGGGGAAGACCGCGCGCGCGACCGCGACGGCTACGAGGCCGATCATGGCCACGAGTATCGGCATCATGACGTTGGGGGTGGAGTCGAACTTCTCCTTGTAGAACTTCGCTATGGCCTCGTCGAGGTCGGGGTTAAAGACGAGCTTGCCGATCTTGGCGGCGTCGATGTGCGCGCTGATGATCACCCTTCTCTTGGCGCCTTCCCGGGGGATTACGCCCTGGACGTTCTGCGACGGGTAGCGCGGGATAATGTTCCTGATCAGGTGGAACTTGGTGGTCAGGTCACGCCAGAAGGAGACCGAGATGAACGCCAGCACGCAGGCGACGGCGATGATCGGAAACACGAGTACCTCGCCGGCCGCGT
>CAZAIS010000491.1:0-2219 GCA_964485255.1 uncultured Acidimicrobiales bacterium
CGTCGACGACCAGCGCGCGATCCATGACGCGCTCGGGGGGAAGGGGCCGGGAAATCCGGACGCGAAGGCTCTTTCGCTGTACGACCCCGGGACCGGGACGCTCAACGAGCACGCGGCGCTCGTGGACGCGGTGCTCACCCATCTTCGCGCGGAATACCAGAAGAGCAAGAAGGTCACCGGAAACGACCTGCTGACCACGTTCAGCGACCCCGAGTTCGGGTGGGACCCGAACGCGGTCCGGGTGGCCGTCGCGGCCCTGGCCCGGGAGGGGAAGGTCGTGGTGAGCGCGGAGAAGCGGCCGCTCCGGAACCCCGCCGACCCCGAGCTGTTCGACGCTATCCGGATCCGCACGAAGTTCGAGAAGGCCGAGGTGGCGCCCGAGGGCGACGTCGACACGGTCGACGTGCAGACGGCGCGCCAGGTCATGATCAAGCTCTCCGGGACGATGAAGATCGACGAGACGGCCCCGGCGATCTCGCAGGCGCTCGCGGCAACGGCCGAGGTGGCGACGGCGAAGGCCGGGCCGGTGCGGATCTGGGCCTCGGGCGCCGGCCTCCCGCTCCCCGGGGCGTTCACCGACGGCCTTGCCGCGTTCGCCGAGATCACGGGCTACCCGTCGCCGGCGCTCCGGGTGAAGGCGATCGTCGAGCAGCAGTCACGACTCCTGGCGGGCCGGGACGCGATCGAGCTGTACGCGGCGTTCCAGAAGCAGTCCGGCCAAGCATTCGTGGCGCTCAAGGAGTTCGTGGCCGCCCTGGAGGGGCTCGCGGCCTTTGCGGCGGACCGGCCGGGGATCGAGGGCTGCATCGCGCGCTTCCGCACGGCGATGCAGGCGGCGACCGTGGCCGACCCCGTGGTCTGGGCCGAGCTCGGACAGGCGCAGAAGGCGGCCGAGCTCGAGCTCAAGGAGCTCGTGGCGCGTTGGCGCACGGCGGGCGCGACGGCCCTCGACGAGGCCCGGCAGCGGCTCCGGGAGAAGGGCGCCTCGCTCGGCCTGGGTGACGCGTTCGTCGACGGCGTCCTGAAGGGGTTCGACGCGATAGGGGATCTGCTGGCAGGGGAGGCGACGCCGTCCGCGCTGGCCGGCCTTCCGATGCAGATCGCCGCGAAGGAGCGGACCCTCTCGGCCCAGCTCGACGCGGAAGCCCGCCGGCTCCACCCCGAGGCACCCCCGAAGGCGGTGACGAAGGTGCGCCTGGTCGATACGGGTGGCCGCCGTCAGATCCGGACCCTGGAGGAGTGGACGGCGGTCGCGGCCAGGCTGGACGCCCGCGTGAAGTCGATCCTCGCGGGCGGCGCCGAGGTCGAGCTGGAGTGACCCGTTCCACCCCACCACCTTCTGCCTGTATGTCACGATCGCCTGACACAGAGCGGACGTGGCACGCGTACGTCAAGAATACTGGACATCCCGGGTGCCGGCATCACGCGCCCGGCACACTCAATCGATCCCTCCACCGGTGCACCATGACTCCCACGCTCACGACTAATTACACGGTATCGATCACGCCCATTCCGGAGGGCCCGCATGGAGCCTGAGCAGAAGAAGGTGCTCCGGCCGCTCTGCCTGGAACTCCGGCACCTGCTCGAGGGATATTACGACGGCGACGGCGCCTGGCACGGCGGCGACCTCGAACAGCGGCTCGCCTCGCTCGGCGTCTGGTGGGAGCGCGACCCGATGCCGGTCGAGAAGCTCCCGAACCTCCCCGCCGAGGACCGCCGCGCCCGCGAACTGGTCGACGCGTACCTCGCGCTCCGCGCAGAGGCCGGCGTCCCGCGAAGGCAGGCGGTCGAGGAGTTCGTGCGCGAGACGGCGTACACCTGGGCGACGCGCCTGCTGCTGCTGCGGTGCATGGAGGCGCGGGGGCTGATCGACGAGGTGGTCGTGGCGAAGGCAGTGTACGGTGGCCGATCGCTGTCGCAGATGCGGCTCTGCCGGGAGCAGCCGGCGCGCTGCACGGGCGAGGACGGCGGGCTCTTCGCGACCCTCGCGGCGGCCTTCGCGGAACATGCGCGGCATCTCCCCGAGGTCTTCGACCCGGCCGCGCCGGGGGTCGCGCTCCGGCCGTCGACGGCGGCGCTGAAACGGTGCGTGGCCCTGCTCTCGGGGACGGCGGCCGTCACGGGGAAGCTCGCGGCGGACGACGCGGTCTTCGGAGCGCCGGACGCGCTGGGGTGGGCGTACCAGTACTGGAACGCGGAGGAGAAGGACCGGGTCTTCG
>CAZAIS010000492.1:0-2202 GCA_964485255.1 uncultured Acidimicrobiales bacterium
GGCTTTTTCGAGCCGGAATCGGTGGCCGTTGTCGGGGCCTCCAGGACCCCCGGGAAAGGCGGCAATACAATAGTAGCCAACATGCTGGAGTTTGGGTTCCGCGGAAGCATATACCCGGTCAATCCATCGGCCGGCGAGATACTCGGACTGCGGGCCTACCCTTCTCTTGCAGAACTGCCGGCCACCCCAGAACTGGTGGTCGCGGTGCTTCCCAGGGCCCGGACAGCGCCGCTCATGAAGGAGTGCGCCGGCACGGGGGTGAGAAACGTGATCATCCCCGCGGCGGGCTTTTCGGACGCCGGCGAGGAAGGCCGCGCGCTCGAGCGGGAAGTGATGGACCTGGCCCGCTCGGCGGGGATTCGCGTCATGGGCCCGAACAGCATAGGGACTCTGAGTACGAGCTCCGGCCTTGCCACTTCCATTGTCACACTGGAGCGCCTGAAGCCGGGCGGCATGTCCGTATTCGGCCAAACAGGGATGTTCGCGAGCGGCATCGCGCGATGGATAAACACCTCGGAGCACTTCGGGGTGAGAAAGATCGCCTGCCTCGGCAATAAGGCCGACATCGACGAGAACGATCTCCTGGAGCACCTGGGGGACGACCCGGGCACCAGGGTAATCGGAGTGTACACGGAGGGGGTCAGGGACGGCGCCAGGTTCGCCCGCGCGCTCAGGCGGGCGGCGTCGAGCAAGCCCGTTCTCATCCTCAAGAGCGGGCGGAGCGAAACGGGGCGGAAGGCAATCGCCAGCCATACCGGCGCGATGGCGGGAAGCGAAGCTGTCTTCTCTGGAGTCATCGAGCAGGCGGGAGCATCGCGCGTCGAGGACTTCGAGGAGATGTTCGACTGCGCGAAGGCGTTCGAGTGGCTGCCCCGGCCTGGCGGAAACGGGGTGGGAGTGGTCTCGATCACGGGGGTCGGTTGCGTGCTGTCGGCGGACTCCGCCGGAAAGTACGGCCTCGAGCTGCCCCTGCTCCAACCGGAGACCGTTCAAGAGATGCGCTCGGCGCTTCCGGTATGGGCGCCGGCGACCAATCCCGCCGATATCTGGGCCGGGATAGAGTCGGCGGGCGCCGAGGCCACGTACCGGAAGGTGGCCCACGCGGTTGCCCGGGACCCGTCCGTGGACATGCTGGTGGTCATTTTCACCCTTATCCCGGAGTCGAGCCTGGACGCCGCCGGCCTGTTCGGCTCGCTGAAGGAGGAATTCCCACTGATGCCCATGGCGGCGGTTCTCATGGCCGGAGAAGCCTCAATGCACCTCGAATGGAAAAAGGCGATCGAGAGCCGCGACGTTCCCGCTTATACTTCACCGGAGCGAGCCCTTCGCGCCCTCGGCGCCCTGTCCCGCCGAGGCGCGATGGGTGAGACAGGGGATTGACCGGTTGCCGGCGCGAAAGGTGCTGGGCCCGGAGCGCGGGCGGCAGGTTTCCGATGACGCCTCTGTGGAGACGCCGGGAGAACAGCATGGAAAAGGCGCACGACAGGAGACAGGCCGGCCCCCCTAGGGGATCCAGCGCCGGTCGCGGTACCAGCGGACGGTACGGTTCCAGCCTTCCCTGAAGACCGGATGGCGGAGTTCGTATCCCAAGCCCTTGAGCTTGGAATTGTCGAAGTCGTAGTCGCCGCGGCCGAAAGCCGTGAAGCCGGGATCGAAGCGGGGATTCAGGGCGGGAACGAGCTCGTGCTCGATCACCACCTTGTCCCAGGAACGCTGAAGATATCCGGTCAGCCGCGCGAAGATGAACGCGGGCAGGCGACCTCCGACGCGGGAGAGAATCCTGACGAGCGCGTCCGGGAACGGAAGCACGCGAGCCGAGTCGACGCCGATCGAGTCGAGGATGACCTCGATGAGCTCACCCGAGGGCATGCTGGAATCGTCGGACACGTTGTATGCTTCTCCGACCGCGTCCTCTTTCTCCATCACGAAGACGGTCGCGCCTGCGATGTCCTCAACGTGGACCATGTTGGCCAGGAACCCCTTTTTCGGCAGAGGCAGCTTCCTGATGCCGATCTCCCTGATCATTATCGGCAGTGCCAGGAAGAGGCCCATTATGTAGACGCAACGGGGGCCGTAGACCGCCGTCGGCCGTATTACGGACACGGGCAGTCCCCGGTCCCGGTGCATTCGAAGCGCCGCCTGCTCGCCGTACAACTTCGTAATCCCGTACAGGTTGATGGGCCTCTGAGGGTGCCTCTCGTC
>CAZAIS010000493.1:0-2199 GCA_964485255.1 uncultured Acidimicrobiales bacterium
CGTATGGAGCGGCCGGCGAGTCGGCACGCGCCCGCCCTCTCGGCAGAGGACCCGCTCACCGACGAGCGTATTCGACCGGACGTACCCGAGGACTATCTCGCGCGGATCGGGCGAGACCGGGAGGTCCTGCACACCCGTTCCGATGTCGATCTCACCTTCATCCCCGGTGTACGTCCAACTGTAGCCGCCGTATCGTCCGAGGTGGTACCTGAAAGCACCCGCCGGGGGTGAATCGGCCGCGGGGCGCGCGGGCTCGCGCGTCTCCCGGTACATCGATATGTAATCGCTCGTCCGCAGCCGCCTGGGGATTCCCATGCCTGAGGGCAGGTCGCGGCACAGCACCCTGTCCGGGCCGCTCGCTCCGATCACGAGCCTGCAGGGAAAGGAACCTCTCTCCGTAGAGACTCCCCTCACGAAGCCGTTTCGTATCTCCGCCCCGTTCACGGCGCACCGGTACAGGATCTTCGCGCCCGCCTCCCGGGCGCCCTCGACGATGTGAGCGGTCAGCTCCGCCCTGTTTACAACCCTGAACCGGGATTCGGGGACGCTTACGCGGGTAACCGTGTCCGGGCTCAACACGTCGAGAGAAGAAGGCCGCGGGCACCGCTTGGAGAAGTCCTCGAGCGCGCCGGCGGCGGCGACCAATGAATCCTCCTCGACAAGGTCGTGGAAACCGTGGCAGGGATCGCCGGCGCGAGCCTTGTCGAGCATAAGGACCCTGTAACCCCTGGAGGCAAGCAACCGGCCCGCCAGGGCTCCGGCGCAGCCCGCCCCCACGACGACGACGTCGTGCTCAGCGTTCATCGCGGCCCACCGTCGGGGTCCTCAATGCTCTTCCCAGTCGCGCGCCCGCCCGACGGCACGCTTCCAGCCCTCGTATCCCGCCTCGGCCGCGCTCCTGTCCTCAGCCGGTGTGAACCTCTTCTCGGCCCGCCAGATTCGCTCGATCTCCTCGAGGTCACTCCAGTACCCCGAGGCCAGGCCAGCCAGGTAGGCGGCACCCAGCGCCGTCGTCTCGGAGACAACGGGACGGTCGACCTCGATTCCGAGCAGGTCCGCCTGGAACTGGAGGAGGACGTCCATGACCGCGGCCCCCCCGTCGACCCTCATCGTCTCCGGGTCTATCCCGGAGTCCCGCCTCATGGCCTCCAGCACGTCTCTCGTCTGGTACGCCATGGCCTCCACGGCCGCCCGCACCAGGTGCTCCCTGGACGTCCCCCGGGTTATTCCCAGTATCGCCCCGCGGGCGTAGGGGTCCCAGTAAGGCGCGCCCAGCCCCACCAGGGCGGGGACGAAGTACAGGCCGCCGGCGTCGCCCGCCTTCTCCGCGAGGGGGCCCGTCTCCGAGGCGTCGTCTATGATTCGCAGCCCGTCCCTGAGCCATTGTATCGCGGCGCCGGTGATGAATATCGAGCCCTCCAGCGCATAGGTAACGCGGCCGTCCAGGCCCCATGCGATCGTCGTAAGCATGCCCGAGTCCGACGCCACCGCCTCCTCGCCGGTGTTCACCAGCACGAAACTGCCGGTGCCGTAAGTGTTCTTCGTCATACCCCTGCGGTAGCAGGCCTGACCGAACAGCGCCGCCTGCTGATCGCCGGCTATGCCACCTATCGGGACGGACACGCCCAGGAAGTGATTGGGATCGGTGACCCCGAATATTCCACTCGAGGGCATGACCTCGGGAAGCATCGAATAGGGTACCCCCAGGACGTCAAGCAGATCCCGGTCCCACTCGAGCGAATGGATGTTGTACATCAGGGTGCGGGACGCGTTCGAGTAATCCGTCGCGTGAACGGCCCCGCCGGTCATTCGCGCCAGGAGCCATGAGTCGATCGTCCCGAAGCTTATTTCACCGGCCCGCGCCAGCTTCGCGAACTTCTCGTCGTTCTCAAGCTTCCATGTGATCTTGGTGCCGCTGAAATACGGGTCGAGGACGAGCCCCGTCGCCGCCCGGAAACGCTCCTCGTGACCTTCCTCGCGCATACGATCGCAGATTCCGGCCGAGCGCCTGCACTGCCACACGATCGCCCTGCCCACGGGCTCGATGCCGCCCTTGTTCCAGAACACCGCCGTTTCCCGCTGGTTGGTTATCCCGATCGAGGCAATGTCCTTCGCCTCGATGCAGGCCTCCCCGAGCGCTTCACGGATCGTCGAAAGGGGGCACTGCCCGATCTCCTCCGGGTCGTGCTCCACCCATCC
>CAZAIS010000494.1:0-2187 GCA_964485255.1 uncultured Acidimicrobiales bacterium
GGAAAGAAGAGGGCAAACCCTGTTGGATTATTTTTGAGTCATGCTCATCTCGACGGCCTGCCTCGCGCTCATGAATTTCGGGTTGTCCAGGTTGTCGGGCCGGTAGTCGAGATCGTGTTTCGCCCACGTCATCCTCCAGCGAGCGATATGAAACAGCACGTGTGCCTTGGAAAGCAGGTTCATTCGGCCTCCTTTGAGGGTGTTCGACCATTCTCGTATTTCTGCGTTGATCCCTCAAGTCCTATTGGCGCGCGCCCTCCCACCCATTCCCGGATCCCCGCATGACAAGAGGACGTGTCACCACCTAGAATGAAAACAGCCGGTGCAGTTGTCTGACTGGGGCTGTTTTCGGAACAGGTCTTTTTTTCTGTCGACCGCTATCGGGGCGTGAACCGGCGGCGGCTCTTCGCCCGCCGGCGCCCGGGAGGGAGCTCGATGAAAACGCAAGAAGACTTCGACGTAATAGTGATCGGCGCCGGGGTGGCCGGACTCGTGTGCGCGAACTATCTCGCCCGGGATGGCAAGAGAGTCCTCGTGCTGGAGCACTCCGCGAGCGTCGGGGGGAACATCCAGGGCATACGCCGCAAAGGCTTCTATTTCGACGCCGGGTCCCAATCGACCGAAAACGTCGGCATCCTGTTCAACATTCTCGACGAACTCGGCATTTACCGGCCCGAGCAGTGGGACAGGGCTCGCTTCCGGTGGGTTACGCCCGACTGCGATGTCCGCCTCGATGATTTCCGCCAGGTGCGCTCGGATTTCAAGGGCTTCTTCCCCGAGTCGGCGTCCGACATAGACGCATGGTTCGACTTCATCGAGCCGGGATGCGGAGTGATGAAAGCGATGATGGGAAACTATCCCTTTCCCCTGCTCCTCCGCGGGGCCGAGAAATGGCGCAACCTGGCGAGGATGACCGGTGTCGCCTTACCCATGCTCAAGCTGATGCCCGGCACGCTGACGAACCCGGGAAGCGAGAAGGGCAGGGAGGTCTTCAGGGACCCCCGCCTGGCCTTTCTCTTCGGTGAGTTCGGCGATTCGAACATGCTGCTTTTCATGCACTTCTCGTTCTGGTACAGCTTCCTCTACGATTACGTCTACCCCAAGGGTGGCCTGGCCGCGCTCGCCGAGATCCTCGCCGAACGCCTGCGCGCGGGCGGCGGCACCATACTGCTCGGTCATACGGTCGACAGGGTGCTGACGATGGGAAGCAGGGCCACCGGAGTCGAGACGTCGGACGGAGCGCGCTTCACCGCCGGGAAGGTTGTGAACACCGGCAACCCCAAGAGGCTCGTGACGGAGATGTGCGACCCGGCTCTCTTCCCCAGGAGATTCAGCGAGAGGATCAAGAACGGCCCCGTCAGCATCTCGGTAGTCACGGCTTTCCTCGGCCTGGATATCGGCGACGTGGAACTCGAGGAAAAGCTGAAGGTCCACCACACTCTCTACTGGAGGTCATACGGGACCTCGGAGGACATCTACGATCCCGACATACACCGAAAGAACTGGGCCATGGTCTCATGGGTGTCAAAGAACGACAAGAGCCTGGCGCCCGAGGGAAAGAACTCAGTTATCGTTCAGATACCCGTCCCCTACGACTGGCTGAATGGGTGGGGCACCGGCTCGGCCGACGCCACGGCGCGCAACGGCGCCTACCGCGATCTCAAGGCAAGGGTCCTTGCCGACGTAATCGAGGACATGGAGTACCTGGTGCCCGGAATCGGGGGGAGGATCGAGTACGGCGAACTCGCGACGCCACGCACGCTCGCGCGATACACCCTCAACCCCCAGGGGGCGATAATGGGCTGGTCCTACGACATGTACAGGACTCCCCTGTTCGGGCGCTTCGGGCGGTTCAAGACACCCATAGAGAACCTCTACCTCGCCGGTCACTACTCAGTCTGGCCCGGCGGCATCGTCTTTTCCGCCCTCAGCGGCAAGCTGGTGGCCGAGGGAATGTACGAGGGCTTCGGCAGGGTTATACTCTGGTAGCGACTGGAGTCCTATCCCGGCGTTGGTTTTCCCGGCGGATACCGGCACTCCGGCGGCATCCTCCGCAAGGGCTTCAGCCGCTCTCCGGAGGTGGGGTATTATCGTGACGTTCGATTCTGAGGAAGTTGAGAGACCATGACGGCCAGACCCGAGGAGTTCCTGAAGAAGTATCATATGGCGGTGGCGAAGGCCAACAAG
>CAZAIS010000495.1:0-2186 GCA_964485255.1 uncultured Acidimicrobiales bacterium
CTCGCGACCGACGGCTTTCCAGGGGAAGGCGGCGGCGGGATTCAGGTCTCTGGGCACGAACCGCGACAGCCTGCCGTCGTGGTAGAGCCCCTTGGGCTCCCCGGGTATCCGGAAGCTGCCGCCGAGGCCGTTGCTTATGGCCGCGGCCAGAGTGTCGTCGTACGAGTCGTGGAAGTGCTGTGCCCCGGTGTCGAAGAGAAAGTCGCCCGAGCGGGCCGTGCGGCACCTGCCACCGACTTCGCCTTCCTGTTCGAGCACAGTGGCGTGCCATCCGGCCCCAGAAAGACGCGCCGCGGCGGAGAGCCCGGCGAGACCGCCACCGATAACGACAGCCCTTCGGGTGCCCGGTCTCTCCAACTCCTGCCTCTCCTTCCGCACTCGGCTCTCAGATGGCGAGCTTGTCGGCCAGGAAACCCATCCCGAGCTCTTCGCACTTGGCGCGGCTGAGATTACCGTTCTGGTCCAGTTGCCGGTACTCGTAGAACTCGCGTTTCATCATCTCGAAGTCCGGGACGGAGCCCATGTGGGGGCCCTCCTCCACGGGGACGCCGTACCTGGCCGGCATCACGTCATCGGCTCCGCTGGAGCCGTAGAGCGCCAGTATGCCCCGCTTGATGGTCCATATGCGCTCCCCGATCCTCATGAAAGAGTCCGTGTCGAGCCCCCACCCGGTTACGGCGTTCATTGCCGTGACCAGGCTGTCGGTATCCCAGGCGACGGCCGTGAACAGGCAAACGACAGCCGAGTTGAAGATCTGGCCCAGCTCCTGCGCCCTCGCCGTCAAGTAGGCTTTGCCGTCGCTCGACTGCTCGTCGAACGGCCCCTCCAGGTCGATCTGGGGCAGCGGCACCGCGCTTCCCTGCTCCATGTAGAGGTTCATGCTGGCGCAATGACAGGCGCCCCTCGGAGAGGTGGCGTAGGCGAGCGAGAAGCCGTGGAATCCGCGCGGGTCGTGCGCGGGCGCGTCCAGGCCGCGCACCTGCACCGCCATGTCGGCCGCCTCGGGTCCTATCTCCCCGGCCAGCTTCTTGCTCCCCTGGGCCATCCTCGCGCCGAAGCCCTCTTTTCGGGCGGTCATCTCTATGAGCTCCAGCATCGCCCCGGCGTCACCCCACCCGATGGAGACACCGTCGCACTCATCCGCTTTGAGAAGCCCCTTCTCCTGCGCCTCCGTAACGAGCGCTATGACCTCGCCCATGGTAATGGTATCGATGCCATACCTGTTGCAGACCTCGTTGGCCTTGGCGATGCTGGCCAGGTTATCGTTCATGAGGTTGCTTCCGAACATGCAGATCGTCTCGTACTCCGGCCCCGCGCCCTGCGGGACCGCGTAATCGCCATCCTCCACCGCGACGACGCGCTTGCACCCTATCGGGCAGGCCCAGCACGCGTATGCTTTAACCAGTATGTCGTCGGTGTACGTCGGACCGTTTATCTTGGCTATCACCTCGTCGTCTTCGCCGATCTGCCAGTTCTTGAATGGGACGTCCCCGAGCATCGCGCCGACCTCGAGGTTGGCGTTTGTGCCGAAAGCCTTGAGTGACTCGACAACCAGCGACTCCGCGATGCCCTCCATCACCGTCTCTCGCCATGCCTTGAGCGCGTCCGCGTCGGCGATTTCCACCTTCCTGCCAGCTCCAACGACGGCGATTGCCTTGAGGTTCTTGGAGCCCATTACCGCCCCCATGCCCGTTCTCCCGGCGATGTGGTGCTTGTCATGCACGATGGACGCGTAGGATACCCCGATCTCCCCCGAGGTCCCGATCGCGGCCACCTTGGCCTTCTTACCCGTCTCCTCTTTGGACCGCTCCACCAGCGCATCGGCCGTCTCGTACGTGTCTTTGCCCCAGAGGTCGGAGGCGTCTCGAAGCTCGACCGCGTCGCCCGTTATCCAGAGGTATACCGGTTTGTCGGACTTCCCGGTGAAGATGATGCCGTCGTAGCCGGCGGCCTTCAACTCAGGGCCGAAGTAGCCACCGCAGGAAGCTTCGCCCCATAGACCCGTAAGCGGAGAACGTGCGCATGCGGCGAAGCGGTTGCCGCCGGGCACGCGAGTGCCGGTCCAGGGGCCCGTCATTATGATCAGGGGGTTCTCAGGGCCCAGCGGGTCGACGTCACCGGGCCAGCGGTCAAGGAATATCTTGGCCGCGAGCCCGGAACCGCCCAGGTAATCCCGGCAGTCCTGC
>CAZAIS010000496.1:0-2178 GCA_964485255.1 uncultured Acidimicrobiales bacterium
GGCGAGGCCAGTCAAGGATGCCGTCTAGCGCGCTCCTCCCTCCAGCTTCTTCTTCAACTCGGCCAGCGGACTCAGGCGAACGTCAACGGGGCGGACGTCACAACCGCAGGGCTCGAGGTTCAGGTTCGCGCCGCACCTGACGCAAAGCCCCTTGCACGATTCGTCGCAAACGCGACGGACGGGGAAAGCGAGGGCGACCGAATCGCGCAGTATGGGCTCCAGATCGAGCATCCCATCGCTCACGACATAATCCGGGGCGGCTTCCTCGGCCTGCTCTCCCGTGTCCCCGGTCAGCCAGAGCGCGTGCTCGCGCAGCTTGATGGACACGGAGAAAGAGAAACTCTCGAGGCACCTGAAGCACGTGAGGGTCACCTCTCCCACCACGTCACCTGCAACCTCCACGGCACCCGCAATCCTGCGGAGCTCGAGAGACCAGCGCAAATCGTCGCCGGGGAAAAAATCGATCTCGAAGCCCTCGCTCACGCGCAACTCCGCGCTGCCATCAACCCTCTTGCGGTCACCGACCGAGGGAAGGGCGCCGGAAACGTCGATGTTGAGACTGCGCAGCGGCGGTCCGTCTATCATGGCCTGTTCCGTATTCGGTGCCCGGCGCTGCGATCCTCCCGCTCGGAAGCGGCGGGCCGGAAAAACCCCGACTTCACGGCCGGGGTCAGGGCGGTGATGCCGGGCCTATTCTCCCTCGCGCTCGTATTCGTAGTCGTCCTCGGGCTGCTGCTCGGAGTAACCGCGCAGTTTCTCGCGCCACGAGGTGATGCGGTTCAATATCTCGTCCGTGGAGTCCTTGACTTCGATCAGGGAAGCCTCCAGCTCGCCGAAAATCCTGTCCGCCACGTCCTCGGCGTCATAGATGATCCTTCGCGCTTCCTCCTGAGCCTCTTCGATCAAGTGGTCCCGCTCGAGCTCAGCCTGCTTGACGATCTCGGTCTGCTGAACCATCGAATCCGCCCGTTTCTCGGCCTTGGCAAGGAGCTCTTCCTCCTTGCGTTGGGCCTCGCCCACTATGCGGTCCCGCTCCTTTGAAACCAACCTGGCCTGCTTCAGCTCGTTGGGGAGCGTAGCCCTTATATCGTCAAGAAGGTCGTAGAACTCCGCCTCGTTGACCGCCACGGAGGAGGAGAGTGGAATCCGCTTGGAGTTAGCGATGAAATCCTCGAGCTTATCAAGGCGAGCGAATATATCCATTGCCTACTCCTTTTCCGAGTCTCGCGGCCTTTTGGGCTTGCCGAGCTTGGCGAACAGGCGGTCCTCGACGTAATCAGGCACGAGGCCCTTGACCGCGCCGCCGTATGCGGCGACCTCTTTCAGATCGCTCGAGCTCAGGTAGGGGTACTCGGGGCTCGCCATCACGAAGAAGGTCTCTATGGCCCCGACCATCTGACGGTTGAACTGCGCCATCTGAAACTCGAACTCGAAGTCCGACATGGCGCGCTACCCCTTGACGATACAACAGGAACCGTGCCGGTGAGCGACATCTATCAGCAGCGAATCGAACTCGACGACCTCGATGTTGCCTGCGCTCTCCAGGCTCTTGTTGAGCATCGAGAGGCGTTCCTCGATCGTGAAAAGAGGGCTCTTGGCGGGGTTCGAGGCCACCGCTACCACGACCTTCTCGAAGTGCCTTGACACCCTGCTGATCACGTCAAGATGCCCGTTGGTCACCGGGTCGAATGTGCCCGGGCAAATGGCTACCTTCAAGCTCGTCTCCTCCAGTCGCCGTTCCTGACCCGCACCGTATACGGACACAATCGAGTCGCCGTAGTCCCGGCGCTCGGCAAGCGACCATTCACCGGTGGGAGGCTCGTAGCTCGCGTGCGGTGAGTGACGGTAAACGACAAGCCCGTCCTCTTCGAGAAGCCCCCTGTCAAGAATGAGGCGAAACAGCCCCGCCAGCAAGCGAGTATCAATTCTAAATGGGGGGTCGACAAAAATCAAACCGAAACCGCCCCTCACCGCAACCAGTCCCCGGGGCAGCCCGGCCGCGATAACGGTGGCACTGCCCGCGAGGTGCGTACGCTCGAGGTTGTCCTTGATCGCGCGCGCCGTGGCCCTGTGCCGCTCGACGAACACCGTGTGTCCGGCCCCGCGGCTCAGTGCCTCGATGCCCAGCGATCCGACACCGGCGAACAGGTCGAGCACGCGCGTTCCGCAAACCCTGTC
>CAZAIS010000497.1:0-2177 GCA_964485255.1 uncultured Acidimicrobiales bacterium
GCCGAAATGTGCATGACGGGCTCCCGCGTACCCGCCGACGAAGCCTACCGGACAGGGCTCGCCAACCAGGTGGTCGCCCGCGGCGAACTCCTTCCCACGGCGAAAGCGATAGTCTCCGCCATGTGCTCCAGGAACAAGCTCGGCCTGCGCCTGACCAGGGATGCCTTCAACGCGGCGCTCAACGGCTCTTTACTCGAGGACGCCAACTAAATGGAGGACCGCAACCAGGCTCTCATCATCGCGAACGCGATAACGGAGGGCGCCAGGGAGCTGGGGCGAGGCAGGCGCGGTCGTGGCGCCGGCAGAGTATGGCAGGATGGTTCAACGATCAAGCTTCTGACGAAGCGGGAAGCACATGAGTTCTATCAGAGGAGTCGTGTAGTCATGGACCGGAACGACGCGTTTCCTGGAATGGCACTGGAAGACACCTGCATTACAGACTACTGCTTCAGCGCCTTTGTGAACTCGTCTACAGTTACTCACACGCGGCTGATGAGCGCGCGCAGAGTATCTCTTGCGACCTCGGAGTGATTCGGGACTGACAGCGTCGCAAGGCTCCCCTTTTTGGTGAGGATAACATGAGAACCTCGTTGACGCTCTACCTCCCAACCAAGGCGCCGAAACGCTTTTACAACCTCATCAGGCCTGAGCACAGGCACCGGCTGAGCCACTAAACGGCTACCTCGACTTCACGGATTGGAATGGTCGGAGGCAGGTTGCGCTCGGCCCTTACCTCAAGGCATTCCTTGATGGCCTCACCGATATTCGCGATGGCTTCGTCCTCGGTCTGTCCCTTACTTATGCATCCCGGGATCACCGGGCATTCCGAAATATATACCCCGTCCTCATCCTGGAAGACCGTGATAGGGAATTTCATTTATGCTCCTTCATCCCATCTTCATCTCTGATGTCCTGATTGAGATTACACTACTGCCTCACTGCATCGCCGATCTGGTGCCACCTACTGCTTCGGGCCGAACTTGATCACCCGGTCGAAGTATAGCTCGGTGGCGATCGGACCGGTCTTCGTCTTCGGCTCCACGTAGTTACGGAACCCGACGAACATGGGCAGGTCGAGGTCTATCCCGTACACCCCCTGGTTGAACGGGACCGTCGTCGTGTCGGGATCGCTGCCTGAGGACCTCGCGATCTTCCAGACGTAGAAGTACTTCGCGTTAGGGTCACCCGGAAGGAACTCATCCGCCGTCTTTGCCCATTGCCCGTTCCAGGCGCTCGCCACCCCGTTCTTTAACTGGTCGTTGTAGACGCACAGACTCGAATAGGTCGCTTTTGACGTTGCCGCATGGTTTATCCCGTACACTATCGCGAACTCGTCCGGGCTGTTCGCGAGGGTGAATTCCGTCGTCCGCATATAGAGCGCGTCACGCCCCGGTCCGTACATGTCCGTCAGCTCCTGGAGCGCCGTGAGTCCGTCTGCTCCGTCCGACCCTCCTTTCCAGGGGCTCGTGGTCTGCTCGGCGGCGGCGAATCCCTGGTACTTTTCCAGGATGGCCTGGCGGAGTTTCTCCGCCGTCGAGCTCATCTCGAGCTCCCTGAATTCACCCGCTCCGCGAATGAGGGAACCGGGCATGTCGTAGAGATCGGGGGTCGGAGTCTCCTTGGGGATAACCCGGAACACATTCATCGTCGGGTCGGCCAGGTATTTGTCGCCGGCCTTCTGGTCCGCTGGATACGCGAAACGATGCAGGAGCGCCATCGTATCGGACTTCGCATCCAGCCCCAGACGCAGGAGCTGTGAAGGAACAGGGTATTCGTTGACGATATCGGGCGAGTAGCCGCTGTCCGCGACGGCTTCCTTGATCTTCGAAGCGACCCCAAGGTCGGCGGCCATTACGATCATGGTGTTGCGCTCGTAGGGGTCGTCATCCGGCCCGTCCGTCTTGATCGTCATGAAGTTGATGGGGTCCCCGTAGTTGCCGAATATCTTTATCGGCTTCCCGGTCGTCGGAGACACCCTCGTGATGACGTTGGCGTCGAAGCCGAAGTACTGGCACTTCGGCGGCGTCTTTCCGAAGAGGATGATGGCCTGGTCCTGTGCGAGACGGTAGTCGAGGAACAACCCCTGGTCGGAAGGCGCAATTGGCGCGTCGGTGAAGGTGGGAGGGGCCTGCTGGCCCGGGGCGGTTGGCAGCTTGGGGACGAGGTAGGACGCCCCC
>CAZAIS010000498.1:0-2167 GCA_964485255.1 uncultured Acidimicrobiales bacterium
TGGACAGTGTCAAGACGCCCTTCGGCGAGGTAAAGGACGCCCTCGGCGGTTCGGCGACATACTTCTCCGTGGCGGCTTCTTTCTTTACGGACGTATCGCTGGTGGCTGTTGTCGGAACGGACTTCCCCGACACACACCTCGAGACGTTCGGGTCGCGCGGCATAGACATCAGCGGCCTTACTGTTGAGGAAGGTGACACGTTCCGCTGGTCCGGTGAGTACGGGTTCGACCTCAACGACCGCGACACGCTCGAGACCCACCTGAACGTGTTCGAGAATTTCCGGCCCGTTATCCCCAAGACCAAGCTGGACAGCGGCTTCGTCTTCCTGGGCAATATCATCCCGTCACTCCAATCCGCGGTGCTCGACCAGGTGACCGCCCCCAGGCTGGTCGGCTGCGACACCATGAACTTCTACATCGACGGGTACCGGGAGGACTTGCTCCGCACGATAAAGCGCGTCGACGCGATGGTGCTCAACGACGCCGAGTGCAGGCAGCTCACCGGGGAGCCCAACCTGATCAAGGCCGCCCGCGAGGTTCTGGAGCTGGGGCCGCGCATGGCGATCGTCAAGAAGGGGGAGCACGGGGCGTTGATGTGCACGGCGGACAGTTTTTTTACCGCTCCCGCTTATCCCTGCGAGTCCGTATTCGACCCCACCGGCGCGGGAGACACGTTCGCCGGCGGTTTCATGGGCCACCTCGCGGCCACGGGGGACACGTCGGACGTCAACATCAGGCGCGCGGTCATTTACGGGACCGTCATGGCCTCGTTCTGTGTCGAGCAGTTCGGCGTCAGCGGGTTGACGTCCATAGAACGCCCTGACGTGGAGCGCCGGTTCGGCATGCTCAAGCAAGTCTCCCACTTCGAGTCGTAGAGGGGGTCGGATGATTCCCGGCGGAGGAATCAAGGTCGCCAGGGTCTTCGGTATAGACATCCTGGTCAACCCGTCCTGGATATTGATATTCCTGCTGGTGGGCGTTTCGCTCGCTGATATCCTTCCCGACCTGCGCGTCGAGGGACACGCCAACTTCCCCGGTGGGCAGTGGCCCTGGGTCTTCGGATTCGGGATGGCCCTTGTGTTCTTCGCGTGCCTGCTCCTGCACGAACTGGCACACAGCCTCGTCGCGATCCGCCGCGGAGTCAGGATACGCCGCATCACCCTCTTTGTTTTCGGTGGCGTAGCCGAGATGGCCGAGGACGTAGCGGACGCGAGAACCGAGTTGCTGATGGCCATCGCGGGGCCATTGATCACCTTTGTTCTCGCGGGTGCCTTCTACGCCGTCTACCGGGTACTGGCGTCGGATCCTTCCCGCGGCTCGCTCTGGCTCGTCCCGCTGTGGCTGCTGGCCGTGCTCAACCTTTTCGTGGGCGTCTTCAACCTGCTTCCCGGCTTTCCTCTGGACGGCGGCCGCATCCTCAGGGCGATCCTGTGGATGATTACCGGCGACCTGCGTAAAGCCACACGCGCTGCGAGCATCTCCGGGCAGGTGGTAGCCCTGGGGATAGGTGGCTGGGGGATCTACACGTTGACAATCGGGGATGCTTACATCGGCGGCATCTGGCTGCTGCTGATCGCCGTTTTCGTCTTCCTGATCGCGCGCGCTTCCTACCGGCAGACACTGAACCGTCTCGCGCTCGCCGATACGAAGGTGGGCGACCTGATGCAGGGCTGTGTGCCGACCGTCGACGAACACACCACGCTGACGGTCCTCCGCACCAACTACTTCGGCGCGTACCGTCTTCCGGCTTTCCCGGTATTGGACGGCGCCGGCCGGTTCCTGGGGCTGGTCGGCAGGGACGACCTGGCGTCCGTGAACCCGTCAGAGTGGGACGTCCTCGACGCGGGAAGGCTCGCCCGGCCGCCGGGGGAAGGCCAGGTTGTCGGACCCGACACGAGGCTCGACACGGTCCTCCCGCGGGCCAGGCGCTCCGACAGCTTTCTGCTGGTAATGAGCGAAGGCCGCGTAATCGGCATGCTGACAGGTGAAGAACTGATGCGCTACATTGACGCCAGGATCAAGGCGCAAAAATGACGGCGGCGGCCTGCCGCCCCGGAAAGAAGACCGGAGTGGAGATCGAGGTAAGAATCGCGACCATACTCCTGAAGAAGGCCGATCCCCCGTTGCGTTCGTCGGTTTTGACGCTCGACGTACCCGAGGGCACCGG
>CAZAIS010000499.1:0-2164 GCA_964485255.1 uncultured Acidimicrobiales bacterium
GGTATCGCCTTTTTGTTTTGCCAAAGCAACATATTCACCCGGATAACCTCCCAAATATTTAATATTATCCCAGGTTGTTGGCACAATTTTCAAAAAATCAGCTCCCGGTTGATTGATTATGTTGTCAGGGTGGTCACAAACAATGGTCAGAGGGCTTTCGTAAATCACAAATTTCGATAGTTCTGCGGCACGTGTATTAGCAACAACCGTTGGACGCTGATTTTTGAATTCTTCTTTTGTGACATTCAGGAACCCTCCGGGAGTATAATCCATTTGTCCTGCCAACATACGCGTAAACGCAAGTTTTACATTGTGTTCAGGGCTCATTTTATTGGAGAAATTATAGTACTCATTTCCCATTACCCCTTCCCTTGTAATCATATTGGGATAAGTACGGATAATCCCGTCAGGTTTATAAGCGCCATGAAAAACGACCAGCAGCTGGTTCTCAGCTGCACATTTTATGATATCATGGTACCAGTTGACCATCTCCTGATCGTCCCTGTCCATAAAATCAATTTTTACCCCGGCGATACCCCATTTTTTGTATAGAGGAAATACTTCTTTATAAGCAGAATTCCGGTTTACATCACTCGAGTACAGCCAAACAAGTATCCTGACATTTTTTGACTTTGCATACCTGATTATTTCAGGCATGTCAATCTGCGGATCCGACCTGGTAATATCGGCTTCCGGGCACTTGAATTTTCCATACCATTTCCAATCGACCAACATATATTCCCAGTTCATTTCAGACGCAAGGTCAATATATCTCTTAATAACAGGCATTTCCATTTTCACATCGCCGCTCCACCAGTTATCCCATGAACTTTTCCCGGGATTTATCCAGGAAGGATCTTTCAGTGCACATGGTTCATTCAGATTCTGAATAATTTCCGACTCAATCAGGGTTCCGGGTGTTTCCCCCACCATTATAACACGCCATGGGGTATATATATCATCAAAAAACCTCACTTTAACTCCATTCTTAGGTTCTCAGGGTATAGGCACAAGCTTTGTTGTGAGATGATTGGCTGATCCGTCGGTGCCTATATAAAATCCACTGAAATTATCAATATTTGCTTCGGTGATGGCAACCCAGCAATTATTTCCATAATCCATTAGCAAAGGTAACCCGGCTATCGATTTTTCAGTGAGGTAGCTTACGTTATGTTCCATATATTCAGCTTCCTGTGATGATGAATAGCCCCCCTTATACTCAACTATCCAGGCTTTTGGGTCAGAAGGAATATGAAAAGCAGTCAGTTCACGCGTAATTCCCCGGCTTGTAATTTTTTCGCCCCGATAGAGCTTGTAACGGAATGCAATCCCATCGTTATATGCCCGGACAAAAAGGTCCATCCGCCTTTGCGGGCCAGACCTCTCTTTCAATTCCAATGTAAGTTCATTGTAATAATCCGATATTTTTGCATGTTTGGATTTAATAACAGGGATCCAGGTTTCTCTTATTGCATTCGTATCCTGCTTTAAGACTAAAAAATCACCGTCCATTTTCACTTCATCCTTCAGTTCAAATCCCAATTTTGAAGTGTCTACAATAATGCGACCTTCAAGACTTACCGAATAAGTAAGTTTTTCATTATTTCCGATCGAAACTGATAATTTTTTATCAGGGGATTTAACTGAAAAGGATTGCCCATAAATATGTGCTTCCCCTATAACCATCAATAAAACAAAATTCAAAACACCTATTAATCTCATTTCTCTTAAAATTTTATGTATGATTCTCATATTTCAATAAAATGATAAGCTAAAAGGGTTTTTCTCCAGCTTGCGGCAAGCTTGCGGGAAAGAGCGTGTGTTGATGTATCTGGCCCACAAATTTTGGTCAAAATGAAAATCATTGTCGAGCAGGCTCCGAAGTTCGCTTCGCGCAAATTCACGGAAGTTGGAATGAATATCATTCAGGTAGGTGACCAATAAATGAAAACCTTTTGCAGAACCACACCTTGCGAGGGCCGCGGCAATGTTAAGCTCCAACAAGCCGCCGTAAACCTTCCACCGGGTATCATGATATTCTTCCGTGGCGAAGCAACCAATGTTTTCATCTTTCAGCAGCTTTTCAAAGCCGGTGTTCAGTTCACTGGCAGGCACACGTTCGGCGTAAAAGCACAAGTTCAGGATTCTGTTGTAGAACGGGATG
>CAZAIS010000500.1:0-2161 GCA_964485255.1 uncultured Acidimicrobiales bacterium
GTACTTGAGCGCGATGCTGGGCAGGAGAATCGAAGATGAGGACGGCAGGGTCCTGGGTCGCCTCGCCGACGTCGCCGTGGCGCCCGGCGCTAAATTCCCCCCGGTCAAGGGCTTCACCGCCGAAGCGGGACGAGGGGTGTCAAGAAAGCGTTTCTACGTTCCCTTCACGGCGGTGATGGAGGTCGAGCCGGGCCGTATCATCGTCGCGGACGTCCCGGGAGGCGCGCGCGGCGACGATGGCGACATCCTCCTGTACAGGGATCTCCTGGACAAGCAGATCGTCGACATGGACGGTTACAGGATCGTACGGGTCAGCGATATAAGGATAGCCAGGTCCGGACCCGAGCTGCGCGTCGTCGGGGCCGACGTGGGCATTCTGGCGATCCTCAGGCGCCTTGGGCTCAACCCGCTGGCTAAAAAGCTCAAAGGCCTGAGAAGCGGCAGCTTGAGGGAACGCATCGTACCCTGGAACCTGATATCGCCGATGGGACCGATGCCGTATGACGTCAAGCTCCGGGTGCCCTACAGGGAGTTTCTCGAGATTCACCCCTCCGACCTCGCTGACATAATCGAGCAGTTGCCGGAGGACCAGCGCTACAAGATCCTGACCCTGGTGGAAGAGCCCAAGGCCGCCGAGGTGCTTTCGCAGATACTGCCCGGCATAAGGTCGGAGGTCGCAGGCTCCATGGAGGACGAGAGGCTTTCCGGCCTGCTGGAGATAATGCCCCCCGACGAAGCCGCCGACATCCTCGGGTCGCTTCCCCGCGACAAGGCTGCGGCCCTTCTCTCGCTGATGGGAATCGAGGAGGCTTCCGTCGTGTCCGAACTGCTCGGATACGAGCCGACCAGCGCCGGTGGCCGGATGACAACCGAGTTCGTGTCCGTTCCGGTCACGATGACCGCCGGACAGACCATAGAGCACCTCAGGGAAGTGGGATTTGAAGCTGAGACCATCTACTACCTGTACGTGGTAGATGGTGAAGGGCACCTCTCCGGCGTGCTGTCACTGAGGGACCTGCTGCGGGCGCACCCGGGCGAGCTTGTCGGCAACCTGATGATGAGAGACGTAATAACCGCCGATACGCTCGACGACCAGGAGGAAGTCGCCGAGAAGCTGGCCCGCTACAACCTGCTCGCCGTGCCCGTAGTGGACGACGACCACGTCCTGAAGGGCATAGTAACCGTCGACGACGCGATCGATGTCATGAGGGAGGAGATGGGGGAGGACTTTTCCCAGCTCTCAGGCGTTCCGTTCGAGGAGGAAGGGACGCCGATCCGTGACGCGCTGGATACCAGGAGATGGGGCGCCACGATGCTGACCTTCCTGGGGGGGGTTATAGCGATGGGATTGTTCAGCGCGTTCGGGGAGGAGTTCATGCTGGCCGCCGCGATCGTCTATTTTGTTCCGCTGGCGCTCCGCGCCACCCATGACGTCTCGATCTGGTCTCTGGCCACGGCGATGCGCGACATGAGCGGCAAGGGCGTGGGCGGGAGGACCCTCTTCAGGCTCCTGGCGCGAGAGTACGGCTACACTCTGGCCATTTCCGCGCTCCTGAGCGTACTGGGATTCGCGGCGGCGCTCATCTGGATCGGGGAAGGCGTGCCCGCGCTCGCCGGCGCCCTCGCTCTGTTCGTCGCGATAGCGGTCGCGGGGACGCTGGGGCTCGCGGTACCCCTGATACTCAGCCGCGTCAGGCCCGGGCCCGGAATCGGCAGGGGGAGATTGGCCGGCATTGGA
The DNA here is from genome assembly GCA_964485255.1 of uncultured Acidimicrobiales bacterium. Lineage (GTDB taxonomy): Bacteria > Actinomycetota > Geothermincolia > Fen-727 > Anoxymicrobiaceae > CAZEJS01. The sequence continues at coordinate 1,739 of CAZAIS010000500.1, forward strand.
GTAATGGCCGTCTCGGTGGTCGCTTTTCTGGCGGTAGGCGACCTGCTGATCCAGGCCTGGCGCTGACGTCACATCCGGTGAATACGGAGTCGTACCGGCGGTGGTGGTGGAAGCGCATGTGGGATGAGACCGGGTTCACGCGGCTGTCAAACGGTAACGGAGCCCGGTGAGAACCGGCGCCCTCGCATGAGCCGGAACGAAGCCCTCGCCTGGTTGAGGAGCAATGCGGGCGGAAAGGCTGGAGGAAACATGGCCGCCGGGAGAGAGAGAAAGCTGAACAGAAGCAACATGCAGCTCCTGCTGTCGGTGCTGGGTCCCGGCATCATCGTGATGATGGTTGACAATGACGCGGGGGGCATCGCGACTTACTCGGTGGCCGGCGCCCGGTACGGGTACAAGATCCTGTGGGTCCTGATCCCGACC
>CAZAIS010000501.1:0-2149 GCA_964485255.1 uncultured Acidimicrobiales bacterium
CACGTGAAGCTCAACGGCCTCTCTCAGAAAAGAATTATCGAGCGCCTGTACAGGGCCAGTCGGTGCGGGGTCAAGATAAAGATGGTCGTCCGCGGCGTGTGTTGCCTCAAGCCGGGCGTTGAAGGCCTGAGCGAGAACATCGAGGTGTTGAGCATCGTGGACAAGTACCTCGAGCACTCCCGCGTCATGATTTTCTGCAACGGGGGGGACCCGCTGGTGTTCATGGGTTCCGCGGACTGGATGCCCAGGAACCTGGAGAGGCGCCTGGAGGTGGTCACACCGATTCTAGACGAGAGCCTGAAGAATGAGCTAATGGACTACATGAGGATGCAGTTCGAGGACAACGTGAAGGCGAGAGTCATAAACGAGCAGCAGGACAACTCCGAAAGAAACAGCACCGGCGGCAGGGAGTCGCGGGCGCAGGTCGAGATATACAGGTACTTGAGAAAGAAACTACAGGTTAGCGAGCGGGAAGAAAGCCTTAAATGACCGGTGACGGGCAGTTCCTGACCGACACTCGGAAGTCCGGGAAGTACATCAATGCCCTCGCGCGCAAGTACGAGCTGGAGCGTGAATCGCACCGGACCCGAGGGCTCGAGTTGTTCGACACGTTCGACTGGCGCCTCTACGGGAAAGGCCTGTTCGCGAGCGTGAGCGAGGGCATGCTGACGGTGGGAAGGTCGCCGGCCGGGCCGCCGAGCTTCACCTGCGCCGTCGGCGAGGGTGTTCCCCGCTTCTACTGGGAGATCGAGGACGAGGGAGCCCGTAGGCGCCTCGAGGGGATAACCGGACCCAGGGCGCTCCTGCCCCTGCTGGCCGTGACCCTCGACGAGGAACGGTACAACGTGAGGAACCGGGACGGGAAGATCGTATGCCGGCTCTCTTTCCTGTCTCGCGACGCGAAGCGGGGACCGGCGCGGTCCTACCTGTCGATACTGCCCCTGAGGGGCTACTCCGGGGAAGCGGGCTCGCTGGCCTCGATAGCGGATAAGATGGGGATGGACAGGCTCACTGTGCCGCTCCTGGAGGACCTGCTCGTCGCGGGCGGCAGAACACCCGGCGACTACAGCTCGAAGCTCGACATCCGCCTGGGCAGGAAGATGACCGTCTCCGAGGCTGTCGTCCTTATCGACCGGCGGTTGCTCGCGACGATCAGGGCCAACATCCAGGGTGTAATAGGGGACTACGATACTGAGTTCCTCCACGACCTGCGGGTCGCCACGCGAAGGACGAGAGCCTGCCTGTCCCAGCTCAGAGAGGCCCTTCCTCCCGGGGCTTCGAAGTACTCCGAGGGCTTGAAGTCCGTCGCGCGGGGCTGCAACGAGCTGCGGGACCTGGACGTCTACCTCCTCGGGAAAGACGGCTATTACGGGCTTCTGCCCGAGCACCTTCACGCGGGGCTCGACCAGTATTTCAGGTACGTCGCGAGAAAACGCGCGCGCCTTCACAGGGTGTTCTCGGCGTACCTCCAGTCTGATGAATTCGGCTCGCTGCTGCGCAACTGGGAAGCGTTTCTAAAGGACCCCGGGTCACTGGTGAACGACACCCCCGCCGCCCGGGTGGCCGGAGAGAAGATCCAGAAAAGGTTCCAGGGGATAATAAAGCACGGCGGGAGGATAGACGACTCCGCGCCCGACTCGGCACTCCACTCCCTGCGGATCGAATGCAAGAAGCTCCGCTACCTGCTGGAGTTCTTCCAGTCGTACTATCCCAGGAAGAAGATGAAGGAGCTGATTTCGTACCTCAAGGGGCTCCAGGACAACCTTGGCGAATTCAACGACCTTGCCTTGCAGCAGGGTGACCTCGAGGAGTACATGAAGACCACGAGGAGCAAGGCGAACGCGCGGTTGCGGGACGCGGCGACAGGGGGATTGCTGACCGTGCTGAACAGCAGGCAGGCCGAGGTGAGAGAAGAGTTCCACCGGCGCTTCGCCGGGTTCGATTCCAGGGAAAACCGCGCGCTCTACGAGGAGCTTTTCGGGTAAAGGGACACATGAGGGTAATCGCGCTGTACAGCATCAAGGGAGGAGTGGGCAAGACCACGGCCGCCGTGAATTTCTCCTACCTCAACGCGCGGGACGGGAACAGGACCCTCGTCTGTGACCTCGATCCGCAGTCGTCCGCTTCGTTCTTCTTCCGCGTCAAACCC
>CAZAIS010000502.1:0-2130 GCA_964485255.1 uncultured Acidimicrobiales bacterium
ATGAAGGCGTCAAGGATTCCCCGCCCGACCGACTGGCCGCCGAGAGACAGGTGCGCCATCTCGTGTGCCATCAACGCCTCTTCCTCCTGCGCGGTGAGCCCCGCCGCCAGGCCCGAACGCGTCACGGCGACGACCGGCCGCCCGGAAAGCACGTAAGAGAAAGCGGCCGCACCCCTCGCGTCCGAAACCATCAGTTCCGCGGCGGGCATTCCGAAGGCGATGCCGATCCCCTCAAGCCCCTGCCGGAACCCGCTCAGGGCCTGGACGTCGTGCCCGGACGGCCGGACCGCGAGGGCTTTCAGCCTGTATTCATGGACGTAGCGGAAGATCGCGTACATGCCCGACATGAGCGCGAGGTCGAACACGACGATGCCCACCGTGACCGCTATGCTGATCATCCACCCGAGTTCGGTTCCGGTCGTCGCGAAGAGGCCGCTGGAGTTCACCTTTCCCATCCTCAGGGACGCCAGGATGATGACCGCGAGGACCAGGAGACTCGCAGTGAAAGCAAGGACCATGTTTATCCTGTTGAGCAGGATTCGCCGCCTGCTCTTCCGGATTATCTCCACTACCTCTGAAGCGTCCTGCAAATCCACCTCTCGAACCGGACGTGACGACGGCCTCTATTGGGGGCCCCCATGCGGCAACATGGACGGCGCCCATGCCACTCCGCTTGATGCCGGCCCGCATCACGGACAGGTCCGTCCTGCGGGCTCTTCTCCCTGTCACGGCATCAATGACCTGGCAGGATTATTTCCTCAACAGGATATCGGCGATCTCCGTGAAAAGTGTCAGCGCCTTGTACGAGTCTTCGTTCGGCGACTTGTTCAGCAAGACGACGATGGTGGTACCGGTCTCGGGTGAGTTGAAAGCCGCGTTCGTATAGCCGATCCCGTCTCCCGGGTGCCCCAGGTAACCCTTGCAGGACATTATTCCCAGGCCGTATTCGCACTTGACGCCGGAGTAATCGTAGTCTCCCGGGACCAGCGTGGTTCGCTGCGCCTGCGTCGAATTGCTCAGGAACTTGCCGTTCGCGAGCGAAATGACCCACTTCTCGAGGTCCGGGAGATTCGATATCAGGGCTCCACTGTAGCCCATCCCCGAGGGATTGAGCTTGTCGGTCATGTCCACGAGTTCCCCCGGATTGTCCCCGGCGCTGTATCCGTGGTTGTGGGGGTCCTTGATGCTGGTGTCAACAGGGTAATACGTATGCTCGAGGGACAGTTCCTTGAAAAGCCTTTCATCCAGTCCGGCGGCCAAGTCTTTTCCCGTCAGCTTCGTGACTATCATTCCCGCAATGGTGATACTCGTGTTGGTGTAATGCCAGCCCCGGCCGGGCGGGAAGTAAGGGGGATGCGCTATCGCGAGGGCAACCTGCTCCTCGGGTGTCCACACCTTGTTCGGGTCTTCGAAATATGCCTTCTGAAACGTAGGGTCATCCGAGTAATTGAACAGCCCGCTGGTCATATCGCAGAGTTGGCGGACGGTTATTGCCTCCGCGTTGGGGACGCTTATCCCGATATCGAACTTGGACAGCCTGTCGTCCAGCCCCAGCTTCCCTTCGTCCACCAGCTCCAGAAGAACGGTGATGGTGAACGTCTTGGTAATACTGCATATGCGGACCATGTTTTCGCTGTTTATCGCTCTTCCGGTTTCGATATCAGCCTGCCCCTTCGCGATGACGAGGTCGCCGCGGTCTCTGGTCCACACCCCGACAATCGCCCCGGGTATGTCGTACTTGGACATGGCTTTATCTACGACTTGCTCGAGGTCGTCCTCGAGTTCCTTCGACATGCCGGTGCCGCCGCACGATACGGCAGGTACCGTCATGGCTGCGATAAAGAGCAGAATAATTCCTATCCTGAAGAAGTGAGGGACACTCTTGAGACGCATGACCGGCCCCTTTTATCGTGATTCCGAAAGACTCCCCTCGATTTCACACTCTATCACGATGTCCGCCCGCCTGCTCCCCGTGTCGAGGCCTCTTCGCCTTTCGGCTTCTCCACGGACCAGGCCCGGGGCGCGGCCAGGATCCTGCTACGCCTGCGGTAACGACGGAGGGGAAGACACTCCATAGCTCCTGGGAATCGTTCCGCTGTCACCAACGAGTTACCTGACGACGACCATTTC
>CAZAIS010000503.1:0-2128 GCA_964485255.1 uncultured Acidimicrobiales bacterium
GACGCCCCCGCCCGAGACTGCCCTTCCCGCGGTCCAGAACGATACCCCCATGGCCAGCGCGACCATGGCGACCGGGATGACCGTCGACATCATGCCGGCCGCGAGACCTCGTATTATGGTTGTCGCCGCGCCCGTCTGCGCGCTCTTGGCGATCTCCTTGACCGGCTTGTATGAATCAGACGTGAAGTACTCGCTCGTCAGACCGATTACCATTCCCGAGACGATGCCCATCAGCAGTGAGTAGAACAGACCGATGTGCTTCCAGCCCGTGACTCCCCACACCACGAAGAAGGAGCAGATTGTCGCCAGCGCCGCCGTCCCGTACGTGGACCACGTCAACGCCCGCTGGGCCGCCATGCCCCCTTTTTTCGTTCGGACCATCAGGGTGCCAAGTATGGAGCAGATAATGCCCGCTCCCGTCAGGGCGAGGGGCAGAACCATGGCCTTGGTTCCGAGCTTCTGGAACACAACGCCTGACGACGCGATCGCTATCGGGGCTATTATCGCCGCGACGTACGACTCGTACAGGTCCGCGCCCATCCCGGCTACATCGCCCACGTTGTCGCCCACGTTGTCGGCGATGACCGCCGGGTTGCGGGGGTCGTCCTCCGGAATCCCGGCCTCGACCTTCCCGACCAGGTCGGCGCCAACATCCGCCGCCTTTGTGAAGATGCCGCCTCCGACTCGCGCGAACAGGGCGACGCTCGAGGCACCCAGGGAGAACCCGAGGATTATATTCGCGGAGTTCCATATGCCTAAAGCGACCTCGAAGACGAGGTAGCAGACGGTCAGGCCCAGAAGGCCGAGCCCCGCCACGGAGAGCCCCATGACCGCCCCGCTGCGGAAGGCGACCGTAAGAGCCCGGGAAACCCCAGACCTTGCGGCCTCGGCCGTCCTGGAGTTAGCGCGCGTCGACACCGAGAGGCCGATGAACCCCGCGCCGAGCGAACAGAGCGCCCCGAACACGTAGCAGATGGCCGTCTGCCAGCCGTTCTGGCTGCGGAGCGCCACGCAAAGCAGCACGACCATTATCACCATGAATATCGCGACGTACGAGTACTCTCTCTTGATGAAGGCTTTGGCGCCCTCCTGTACCGCCTTGGAGATCTCCTGCATCTTCTCGTTACCCGGGTCCGTGCCCAGGACGAGTTTGGCGAAGACCGCTGCAATCAAGAGGCAGAATGCGGCCGCGCCCAATACGGCAAATGGTATCCATGTGGCCATCCGTTACTCCTTCCGAAACGGTTATCGAATCCCTAAACGGGCTGGCAAACAGGCCAATTATAATTGTGGGAAGCACAACCCGCAAGGCGGCTCCCGCGCGCGCGCCGAAGTCCGCCGTCGCGGGCCCGCAGGCGGACTCGTAGCGCCCCGCACGTCCGTATCGGACGCCGGGGCCGACCGGCAGCAATTATACACATAATACGATCCGGCGTCGTGCACTACTCGATACACATGAAATTTTCCGGTTGGGCGCGGCAACCGGAAATCGGCTGAAAGACCGCCTGGAACCGGGGAATGGGAACGGATCGACGGGCGGGGAGACCTCCAAGTGGGTTTTTTGCTACACTCATGCCTGTACCGGAAACCGAAAGCCCCTGCCCGGAGGTAAGCCTTTTGATATCGGAGAGATCCTCCAATCTGCCTCCTTTCTACGTAATGGAAATCCTGGAGAAAGCGCACGAGATGGAGGCGGCGGGCGCGCACGTGGTCCATCTCGAGGTGGGTGAGCCCGATTTCGAAACTCCCGCTGCCGTTAAGGAAGCGGCGCGGCGCGCCATGGACGAAGGCCTCACGCATTACACTCACAGCCTGGGGATACCCATGCTGAGAAAGGCGATCGCCCGCCACTACGAGAGGCGGTACGGCGTCTGTGTGACGTCCGACAACGTGGTAGTGACAAACGGCACCTCTATCGCGATGGTCCTCGTCTTCTCCGCGCTTTTAAACCCGGGCGAGGAGCTGATCCTCTCCAATCCCTGTTACGCGTGCTACCCGAACATCATAGAGTTCGTGGGGGGTGTGCCGCGATACGTGGAGGTCTTCGAGGAGGACGGGTTCAACTACAGGCCGGCGGACATCGAGAAGCGGATATCCCCCGCGGTGAAGGGTGTGATTATAAACTCAC
>CAZAIS010000504.1:0-2124 GCA_964485255.1 uncultured Acidimicrobiales bacterium
TTGCGTCTTGCCGTGGTTGAGATCCGGGCCCGGGTGTCTTTGAGCCTTGCGGACACGCCCGCGCCCAAGCTCCTCCAGGTGTACCCGGAGTGGGGCCGGGCCGCTATCCTCGCCCGCATGGAGGAAGCGGCTGTTCGATCCACCGGCACTACGTCGTAGACCTCGGGGCCGGGTATGTCGATCAGTCGCGTCCCGCACGTCAAGCAGTATGAAGGGGGCCTGTCGTTGTACATCCTGCCGCAGACGCCGCACCTGCACGCGCCGGAGGGCCCAAGTTCTCGCATGAAATCATCCCGCATGTTCAGGTTGGGTTTTCTCCAATTGATATCATACTATTAGAAGCGGGTCTGGAGGAACATTTGACACAGAGCGCTCCCGGTTTTTTCAGTTTCGAGCCGATCGGTTTCGTGGAGAACGATTTCAAGGAGATCCAGCGGGACCCGGACGTATTCGCCGGCACGGTTTCGCGGATCAGGGTGCTTCCCGAGTTCGCCGGGGGGCTCTTCCGGATAGAGGGTTACCAACGCCTCTACGTCATTTTCGTATTCGACAGGTCCGAGGGGTTCGATCTGGTCCTTCACCCTCGCAAAGACCCCGCTCGGCCGGAGCGGGGGGTGTTCGCGACCCACTCGCCGAACAGGCCGAACCCGGTGGGCCTCACGGTCGTGGACCTGGTGGAGGTTGACGGGAACACCCTCCTGGTCCGAGGCCTGGACGCGATTGACGGGACACCGGTGCTCGACATCAAGCCGTGCGGGTACTGAGTAAGCACAGGAGGCACAATGGACGATAGAACCGAGAAGAGGATATTCGCCACGGCGCTGGCCGGCGCCACGGCGGTCGCCGGCGCGTACGTCTACATGGGACTCAAGACGCCTATCCCCGGCCTCGACCAGGAGACCGGCGAAGGCCTCACAGTGGAGGACCACGCGTTCATGACACCTGACGGCGTGAAGCTCAGGGCGAAGCGGTACGCGAACCCCGGCGGCGCGCCCGTCGTGTTCTTCCACGGTTTCAACGGAAACGGGTTCGAGTTCGACCTGCCGCGCGAGGGCTACAACATGGCGGTGTTCCTGGCGCGGCGCGGGTACGACGCGTGGATTACACATTTCAGGGGCTGCGGCGTCGAGCCCTACCGGTGCGAGGCCGGGGACTGGACCCACAGTATAGATACGCTCGCGATCTTCGACGCGCCTACTCTCATCGACAACGTGGTACGCATAACCGGAAAGAGGCCTTTCTGGATAGGGCACAGCATGGGAGGGATGGTGCTCTACATGTATTTGCAGGGCGTCAGATTCGACGGCGACCCCGCGGAATGCCGCGTGGTGTCCGACCCCGCTCTGGTCCGCGAGCGCAACGCCGGGCTCCTCGGCGGGATACCGATTGCGAGTCCCCCGGCGTTCTGGTGGCCGCGGCACCACCCCTACCGGGTAGCCAGCGAGTCGTCGCTTGGGCGTAGCATCATCGGGACGATGGTCCTCTGGAACCGGCTCAGGGGCAGGTTCGCGCCTCGCGTCCGGATCGGTAGCAACGCCAAGAGGTCGGTGCTCAACAGGCCTCGGGGCTTGAAGTTCCTGTCGCGGAGCCCCATCGGAATAATGCTCTACCACAGGCGGAACACCGATTCAGAGACTTCGACTTCCCTCGTGAAGTGGGGAGCTGACGACGTGTCGGCGCGCATGTCGGTGCAATTGATCGACGGTATATGGAACAAGGACTTCCGGCAGTACTTCCCTTTTACCTTCAAGGCGGACCCTTATGACTACACCCTGAACATGCCGCTCATCACGGCGCCGATGCTTTTCGTAACGGGCGACAGGGACTTCGCCAACTGGGAAGCCGTCAAGAGGTACGGATTCGACAGGATATCGAGCCGGGTCAAGGACTTCCTGATGTTGCCCGGGTACGGTCACACCGACCTTGTCATGGGAAGGTACGTCGCGGAGGAGGTCTACCCGGTGATCGCGGAGTGGATGGACGGTATCACGGGCGCCGGGGAGAGCGAGGAGGAATCGGCGGTGTAATCATTCCGCCCGCGTGTCCATCAACTCACGGGCCCTCACCGCCGCGCCTTCCTTGTCACCGGGGACTGGCGCGACAACCCGCAGCAGTCGGGGGACT
>CAZAIS010000505.1:0-2123 GCA_964485255.1 uncultured Acidimicrobiales bacterium
TGGGCACCCTCGATGATGAAGTAGGTACGCTCCAGGACGGCCCGCTCGATCAGCGCCCGGATTCCGACCCAGACCATCGCCGCCTGCTCGAGGAAACCGACAATCACCTTGTCGGTCTCCGCGGGCAGCGGCATCTGCCGCAGCGCCTCGAAAGCGCTGAAAGAGGAGTTGTACAGCACGGGCATCAACTGTGGGGCGAAGAGCGAGCGCATGACCTCGCGGATGACGTCGGTCGATACCTGCCGGGTGATTCCGAGACGCGCGCCCAGTATCGTGGCAACCGTGGACTTGCCTACGCCTGTCGCTCCGCCCATCAGGATGATGACGGGCTTGTTGAGGTTCCCGATGGCCTGCCACTTGCGGTAGATGTCCACGAAGCGGGAGCCCACCTCGCGCTCCAGTATCCGCTCCGCCGTGCACCTTACGTGCTCCATGGTCACCGTAGGGCGGCCTTCGTCTCGCAGCTCCTCCTGGACCGTCGCCGCGATCGAATACGCACGGTCGGGGTCCAGTCCCGTGGCCATGATGGATACCGCCATCAGCCCCTTCGAGTAGGGAAGGTGGTGCTCTTCGTCCGCGATGATTATCTTCTGCAGTCGCTCGGGCATTTGACTCTCGTCCGTGTGATCAGCGCCGGCCGGGAAGCGTCCCGGGGGTAACACTTCCGGGAGGGGCCCCTTCCGGCGACCTCTCGGGGTTGCGTCCCGTTTCCTGGGAGTCTCTCGGGAATCGCCTTCGGGATACTGCTCAGGCCTCTTCTACGCCGCAGGGCTCTTCATTCCTGCCTTTGAACCGGGCACGCGCCTTCTCTTCCAGCTTATCTATCTCGTCCTCGAGGTCCTCATCCGTTGCCACGGGCAGGTTCTCGAGGTATATCAGTTCCTTGCCGTTCTCCTTCGCGAAAAGCGACACCGTGTCGACTCCCGCCGCCTTGAGTTCCGTAACCAGGACTTCCGCCGCGCGGGCGCCCTCCAGGTCCTCCGCGAGCCTGCTCCGAAGAGCGAGGTTCGGGCTGAACCCCAAGACCCGCGCGCCGTGGTCGCGCGAGAGGTGCTCCGCCTGGACGGCCGCGGCCTCCGGCGGCGCGGTGCTCACCAGGTAGACCTCGCGCCCGCGTACCTCGCCAAGGGGTCGGGGCCTGAATACGGTTTTGACGACCGTTACCTCGGGATTGATGGCGTGAACACCATCTATGAGCTTACGAAGCTTCTTGTTGGATACCAGGAATTCTTCACACATTGTAACTACAAGCAGGTCCGAGCGCAATAGCCGGTACGGGCCGAGGTAGCCTAACAGGTAATCGAGCGGCTGCGCCGCCGAGGCTACCAGCATGACCGCGTCGACGCCCACGGGGGGTATCGCCGCTCCGCTTCCCTCGAACAGGACGATGCCGGCGTCCTGCCGGCAGGCGAGCTCCACACCCCGCGGCACGTTTGAGAAAAAGGGCGCGCCCGCCATGCCGCCGCCGCATCTCCGGCACCCGACCGTCATCACGCCACCCATCATGGCGTCCTCGAAATGGTCGCTCGCGGCGTGGCTGCCTTCCAGGGCCCTCCGGCGCAGGTAGCCGTCCGTGATCTCCCCCGGGACCCCCAGCAACTCCGGCTCCGCCGGGCCTCCCCTGCCCATGGTGCACACGCAGGGGCGCGAGCCCTTGTGCTCGAGGAGCCTGGCCGCGTAACCGGAAACGGCTGTCTTGCCGACACGCTTCCCGGTACCCCATACGCCTATCGAGGGCCTGGAGCATGCGTAGGGGAGCGCGGGCGCGTCGAAGCGGAAGTCCGCCCCCCGGTAGGACACGCCCATCGCGAGCGCTTCGCTTATCAGGCGGAAGCGCTCCAGGTAACCGACAACGGGCTCGTCGGAGAGGTCCAGCACTACGTCCGCGTCATGGTTCTCGAGCGCCCGGCGCAGGTCGGCCACCTGGCCTCCGCCCGAGTAGACAGGAACGCCGAGAGAGTCGAAGCAGGAGGCGTCCCTGACCTTCTCCTCGCCGCCGAGAAACACAACGGCCGCGATCCGGCGGGACAGTTCGCGCTCGACGCGCTCCAGCGCCGCCAGGGTCACCTCGGGATAATGCTCGCCGTCAATGAGCGCGATAACGCTCTGGCCGCCGGCTTTGT
>CAZAIS010000506.1:0-2116 GCA_964485255.1 uncultured Acidimicrobiales bacterium
GTCTATTGGCGATTATCGGACATTGAGCGGGCAAATAACGAACACGGCAGGGTGCACAGTAGGTCAGGCTCTGAGCGTGACTGTAGGTTCGGGCGTCTACTCCTTCGGGGAAAATCCATCTGTAGAGGCAGATGGAGACGTATGCTGGTCCGGAGCTACCGGATGCTTCCAATATAGTCTTCCTTTGGCTGTTAGAGACTTCCAGGCAAACGGTGAACATTTTGTGATAAGATTTGTTAATCTTGACAAGACATTGACTGTCACCTATCCAATGTATCTGGATATTTATACCGATGCCACCCATGGCTCCAGGGCTCTTATTACGCACGCTTCTAGTGAACTCCCGTTCGTTTATACTGTCAGGCTTGCCACCGATAACGCTGGCCTCTACGATAGCTACTTTTCCACCACCCCACCCGGTACCGTCGGGCATGCAACCTTCACTGACGTGCGAGAGGTGCGTTTGAGCTGGGGTGGTATCATAGCTCAGGATTTTGAGTTAGACGAAATAGTCTTAGAGGGAGAAGCCACTGTTTCCTGTGTCAGCAAGACCTTCAACGGGAACCCGAGTATCACGATTGACCCCGTAACTGGACCTCCCGGTACCGACATCAACGTATGCGTGACGGTCAAGAATGACGCTACTTCAACAGCTCCTACTGCCATATGGGTTTTGGACACCCTGGACCCCTCGGCAGCGGGCCAGACATGGGCGTACGTAGTCGGCTCAACCAATTGGACCTGCAGCAACCCTGCCGATCCTTGTCCGACCCCCGTCCAGCAACCGACGGTTGGGGTCAACACCCTGGAGTGGACTACCAATGCTGCAACTCCTTCCACGTTGGAACCGGATCAGTCGATGACCATTTGCTATACCATGCGGGTAACCGATCTGGCCTCAGGTAACCATCTGGAGAGCTGCGCCTCGGTAAAGGAGCGTGAGATCGATCCTTACCCAGCTTGCGGTTCGCAGTGCCGTGCGCGAGTCACGGCTCGAACCAGCGAAAGGGTGCCGAGCATGAGCGGCTGGGGAGCAATCGCGACATTCATCCTGCTCGGCGCGGGTGGGATTTATTTGATGAGAAGGAAGAGAGGGTCCGTCGCTTAAGAAGCGACTCTGCGCGACAGACTTGCCAAGAGGGGAATGCCATCATTCCCCTCTTTTTTTTGTCCTCCCAGCAAACTCTCATCGAGCCTCTCCCCACCCACATCCACATGTGCACATGCACATGTCACATGCACATGGGGGCGGGCCAAGCCACCAAACCGTTTTAAAAGGATAAATTTCCAAAAGATAGAGATTGTGACGGCTTAGAAGGTCATTTTCACCCTCGGAAATGGTGCTATAAGGGGACTGTCTCTCCCGGAGGTGGCAACCGTCGCCGGCTTCTGCAGTGAACAGGCGTCCTTGTCTTGCTCACCAATCTCAAATGTATTACACTCGACCACAAAATGGTAAGAATAACGCAATCTCAGGAGACCAGGAAATGCTTACCACCACAGTGACCAGCAAAGGGCAGGTTGTCATACCGGCGAGCCTGCGAAAGAAACTCCGCCTCAAGAGAGGGGCCAAACTTGGTGTCTCGGAAAAGGATGGCCAGATCATAATGGAGGTGCTGGAGGATGACCCCATCAAAGCCGGACGGGGAATGTTGACAACTCGAGGCAGTGTCCTGAAGCAACTGGTGCAGGACCGAACGGTTGAGTCCGCACAATGAAACACTTTGTATTCGACAGCTTTGCCATGATCGCCTTCTTTGAGAAGGGAAAGAGCGCTCCTGATCACCGGCGTTCCTGAATTTGCCCTGCTCGAGAAGGATGTGAAAATCCTTTGGCTCCCCCAAGCCGAGATTCAGGTCTCGTCGTCAAGAACATGCCCACCATCATTGTCAACCTGAACGCTTCTTGCTTGCAGCCACTCAGCCCTAAAAAAGCCCTCCGACCATTGTCCCGATCGGCCGATCGCGGTCGGGCCAGGCCACCAAACTGCTTTAAAAGGATAAATTTCCAAAAAATAGAGATTGTGGCGGCTTAGAAGGTCATTTTCACCCTCGGAAATGGTGCTATAAGGCAACTGTCTCTCCTGGTGATGGCACTCTCGCCGGCTTCATAGGTG
>CAZAIS010000507.1:0-2113 GCA_964485255.1 uncultured Acidimicrobiales bacterium
GCTGGGTCAAGGTTACCGTGGCCCCCGGTGGCCTTGCCGTCGGAATGCTCGGCGGAGCACTTGACTCTTCGGGAATACCGCACTTCGAGAAGTAGCTCGGGTTCTACTTCCCTATGATGCCTTCGAACCAGGTGGCGATAATGGTCCCGGAGCAGAACCGGGAGCGCGCGATCGAGCTCTTGAGCGGGATTTCTGAAATACGGGAGTGATTGAGTTGGTGGAAGGAGACGTTACCGCGAGCCCCGAGCCGGCGATTGACGCGCCTGAGGGGAACGGGGCCGACGGTGACCTGACCCGCGGACAGAAGCGCGAGGCGGGCCTGCGCTGGTTCGGCGACTTCTACTTCAGGCCGTTTCTATGGGTGTTCGAGAAGGCGCGGCTCTCCCCGAACGTCATCACCATCCTCGGCATGGGCTGCGCGATCGTCAGCGGGTACTTCCTGGCGGTGGGAAACGTCCCGCTCGCGGCGGTGTTCTTCGCGCTCTCCGGCGTTCTGGACCTCGTCGACGGCTACGTGGCCAAGAAGCTCGACAAGATCACAGTATTTGGGTCGTTTCTCGATTCCTTCTCGGATCGCGTGAGCGACGCGGCGATATACCTGGGAGTCGCGATACTCTACATCCGCCGGGGGGAGGGCATATACGTCGGGCTGGCCCTAGTGCTCCTGGTCGTATCCTTCATGATCAGCTACACGCGATCAAGGGCCGAGGCGCTCGGCGTCACCTGCAAGGCGGGCCTCATGGCCCGGGCCCCGAGGTTCCTCTCTCTGGGGATAGGCCTCTTCTTCAACGGCCTGTCCCCGTGGGTGCTCAGGGGGGTGCTCTGGGTGGTCGCGGCGCTTTCGATCGAGACGCTTGTGGCGCGCATCATCGAGGTATGGAGGGCACTGGACGAGTGAAGATCACCTACTACCTGTTCATAGCCGCAGAGAAGATCGTCGGGTGGCTGCCCATAGGGCTCACTCGCGCGGTCGCCCGCGCGGGCTCCCGTCTCTACCTGTTCCTGTTTCCGCGCAAGAGGCGCCTGGTGGAGCGGAACATGAGGCGGGCGCTCGGAAATGGCGCGCCCGAATCGGAGGTGAAGCGCGCCGCCAGGCGCTGCGGCAGTTACTACGCCGACTACTGGGTCGACATCATCTGGCTTCCGACGAAATCCAGGGAGTACGTGCTGGAGCGGTTCGCCAAGGTCAACGAGGAGCCGCTGGAGTCAGCGGCCGCCGACGGCAAGGGCTTGATAATCGTGCTTCCGCACTACGGGTCCTGGGAGGCGGGGGCCGTTTACCTCTCCAGCCTGGGTGATTTCGCGGCCGTCGCCGAAATCTTGAAGCCGCCCGAGCTTTTCGATTTGTTCTGCAAGCTGCGTGCGGGGGTGGGCATCGACATCTTCCCCTACGACCACAAGCCCGAGACGAGAGACAAGATGATCGAGGCCCTGAAGGGCGGCGCCATCCTCGCCCTTTTGTGCGACCGCGACCTCAAGGGAGGCGGCGTGGAGGTCGAGTTCTTCGGGGAGAGAACGACGCTGCCGCCGGGGCCGGCGGTTCTGGCGATGAAGAGCGGGTCGCCGATCATCTGCGTGAACGTCAGGAACCTCGACGACGGCGGGTGGGTCGGGCACGCCCTGGATCCGATCCGGGTTGACGGTAGCGGCGATAGCGAGAAGGCCGTCAGGGAGACCATGCAGCGGGTGGCCTCGAACCTCGAGATGCTCATTCGCGAGGACCCCGCGCAGTGGCACATGTTCATGCCCGCCTGGCCCTCGGACAGGCACTAGCTCAGCCGAGCGCGCCCGAGACAACCTCCAGGGTCGCTTCCTCCGACTGGAGTGTCGCGTGGGTCCCCTTTAGAAACACCGGCTCGAAGGGGCTGGAGAGCCGGGCGAACTCAGTGAGGCCCAGGCTGTAGTTGAGCCAGGGCGCGCGGGTCCCGATTATCGTAACCTTTCCCCCTCCGCCCGAACCGCGTTCGGCGCCCGGCAGCGAAGCGATAAGCTTCGCGAGGCCGATCCTCTTCCCGCCCTCGCCGCGGGCCGTGGGCCTGGCCGTCTCGGCCAGTACGCCCCCGATCCCGTACTCGCGCAGGGAGTTAACGTCGTGGTGGCCCTCTTCGTCTCT
>CAZAIS010000508.1:0-2113 GCA_964485255.1 uncultured Acidimicrobiales bacterium
CCCGGGGCGAGCGCTCGACGCACAGGCCAACCCTTGGGTCTCCCACGGCCGGCGCGCCTGAAGAGAGACCGGCCAGCGCGCGCGCCACGGCGCCCGAGCGCTCGAGCAGCTCGCCGTAGGTGAGCCGTTCTTCCCCCACCGACACGGCGAGGCGGTCCGGCCCCCCGGCGGCCTGCTCCAGGAACGCGTCGAGCACCGGGTCCGCGGCGCCGTCTATCGACGCGCGGGCTCCGCTCCACTCCCCGACGACCCTCTCCCTTTCCCCGGCCGGCATGATCCGTGCCTTGCCCAGGGGAGCGGAGGGGTTGCCGACGATCCACAGGGCCGCCTCCCGCAGGTGAGCGAGCATGCGGCTCATCGACTCCCCGGTGAACGACTCGACGTCATAGGTCGCCTTGAGGGTGATCTCGGACCCGGGGGCCGCCATGAGGCCGAGGGGGTAGTTGGTCTTCTCGAGTGCGCGGAAGCCCGAGACCGACAGGCCACGGGGTCCCGACAGGACCGCCTCGTCCACCGGGTAGTTCTCGAACACGTACTCGCTGAAGAAGAGCGGGGTGCCCGCCGGGACGTCGCTCGCGAGCTGGACGTCCGCTATGCTCCCGTAGCAGCGCGAGGTTATCTCCCGCATCCGCGACTGCATGGCCAGCACGGCGTCGAGGGCGCTCGAGCCCGGGTCGAGGTCGAACCTCACCGGCACGGCGTTCACGAACAGCCCTATCATCCTGTCCACCCCGGGAAGCTCGCCGGGGCGCCCGGAGACGTTAACGCCCAGGACCACGTCACGGCGGTCGCCGTAGGTGCCCAGCACGACCGCCCAGGCGGTCTGCAGTATCGAGTTGACGGTCACGCGGTTGTCCCGCGCGAAATCCTTCACCAGCCCACTCGGGGCTTCCCCGAAGCCCAGGACCGCCTCGTCGACTTCCCCGATCGCCCTCCGTATGTCCAGCGGCCTGGTGTTGATCCCGAGCGGCGTCGGCTCCGCGAAGCCGGCGAGCGTCCCCCGCCAGAACTCCCCGTCGGCTTCCGGGTCGCGCGAGGCGAGCCAGGCGACGTAGTCCTCGAACGGCGGCGGCGCCGGCAGGTCGAACGGCTTTCCGCCGGTCAGGGCCTCGTACCGGAGCTTCAGCTCGCCCAGCAGCAGCGAAGCGCACCAGCCGTCCATGAGAATGTGGTGGAAGCACCAGATGAACTCGTGTTCGTCATCTCCCGTCCTCACGAGGTGGAACCGGGTCAGGCCTGCCCGCCCAAGTTCGAAACCCTCCAGCCTGTCGGCCCGCACGTACGCGTCCAGCTCTTCCGCCCGCCGCTCCGGTCCGAGGTCGCGCAGGTCAAGCTCCCGGAAGTCGAGCGGCACGCTCTTTCGAACGACCTGGACCGGCCGTTCGAGCCCCTCGTGGAAGAAGGCGGTGCGGAAAACCGCGTGGCGCTCGACGATCCGCCCGCATGCTTCCCTCAGGGCCACGGGGTCGAGCCTTCCCCGGTACGTCCAGCAGAGTTGCTCGAGGTACTGATCGGAATCGGGCTCGTACAACGCGTGGAAGAGCATGCCCTCCTGCATCGGCGTGAGCGGGTAGATCGACTCGGTGTCACCGCCCGCGCAAAGCAGGTCGACGTGGGCCTGGTCCAGCCGGACCAGGGGGAAGTCCGAGGGCGTGCGCCCTCCCGCCCCCGGCTTCAGGCAGTGCCCCGTGAGCTCCAGGATGCTGTCGCGGAACGCCGCCGCGAGGTCGGCCGCTTCTCTATCGCCGGAGTGCCGGGGGCTCGAGGCGAGCTCCACCGAAAGCCTTCCCCCCGAGACCCGCGCGCTTATCTCGAGCGGGGGAGGGGCGGGGTTGGCAGGCGAGATGTCCCGCCCGGCTCCCCGGGGGTCGATCTCGCCCTCGAGTTTCCCCGGAAGGGTGGTGTCCAGACGGCCCAGGTAGTTGAACGCGACCCGCGGGGGCTCCGACGAGGCGAGCCGTTCCGAGCGCGCGTCGCCGCTAAGGTACCTCAGGACGCCGTATCCCAGCCCCCCGTCGGGAACCGAGCGCAACTGCTCCTTCACCGTCTTGATGAGGGTGGAGTAAAAACCGTCGTCTCCCCTCGAGTACGGGCGCGCCGGCATCCTCAACAG
>CAZAIS010000509.1:0-2099 GCA_964485255.1 uncultured Acidimicrobiales bacterium
GTCATCGACATATGCGGAGACGGCGGGATGCAGATGAACTCGCAGGAGCTCGCTACGGCGGTGTTGAACGAGGTTCCTTTCACGATTGCCCTGTTGAACAACGGGTACCTGGGAATGGTCAGGCAGTGGCAGGAGCTGTTCTTCGACAGGCGATACTCCCACACCCACCTGCGCAGGGGAGAATCGCCCGATTTCGTTTTGCTGGCCGAGGCGTATGGGGCGAAGGGGCTCAGGGTAACCGAGAAGGCCGGCGTCGAGCCGGCGCTCAAGGATGCGTTCAAGGAAAAGAGGGTACCGGTTCTCATCGACTTCATCGTGGAGGAGGAGGAGAACGTGTTCCCGATGGTGGCGCCCGGGGCGTCTCTCGACGACATGATTGGGGGTTAGCGGTGAAGCACACCCTGTCGGTACTGGTCGAAAATAAACCCGGCGTGCTGGCGCGCGTGGCCGGACTGTTCGCGCGGCGGGGGTTCAACATCGACAGCCTGTCCGTCGGGATCACCGACAAGCCGGACATAAGCCGGATGACCGTGGTCGTCGACGTCGAGGAGCATTCCCTGGAGCAGGTATACAAGCAGTTGCACAAGCTGATCAACGTAATAAAGATCAACGACCTGCCCGCGGACAACAGCGTTCAGCGGGAGATGGTGCTCGCGAAGGTGAAGGCCGAAGCGAGCGCCAGGGCCGAGGTCATCGAAGTCGTGGAGATATTCAGGGGCAAGATCGTCGACGTGGGAAAAGGGACGCTCAGCGTGGAGGTCACCGGGCCCGCCTCGAAGCTCAGGGCTTTCGAGGAGCTTCTGAGGCCGTACGGCATGGTCGAGATCGTCAGGACGGGCACCATCGCGTTGCCGAGAGGATAGGCTGCCGGGTCCCTTTCGCCTGAGGCCCGGATATTCGTGGAGAAGGAGGATGACATGGCGACCATGTACTACGAGAAGGACGCGGACCTGGAGGCCGTCAAGGGCCGCAAGATTGCGGTGATCGGGTACGGCAGCCAGGGTCACGCGCACTCGCTCAACCTCAAGGACAGCGGGATGGACGTGGTCGTTGGGTTGCGTGACGGCAGCCCGAGCGCCCGGGTCGCCTCCGCGGCGGGGCTGGCGGTGGCCCCGGTGGCCGAAGCGGCGGCCTCGGCGGACATGGTGATGATACTCATACCTGACGACAGGCAGGCGCGCGTCTACGCCGAGAGCATTAAGCCGGGGCTCGAGAGCGGAAACGCGCTGCTGTTCGCCCACGGCTTCAACGTGCACTTCAACCAGATAGTGCCGCCGGAGGACGTGGACGTGATAATGGTGGCCCCGAAGGGTCCCGGCGCCATGGTGCGGGAGGTGTTCACGGAAGGTGGAGGCGTCCCGGCGCTGATCGCGGTGGAGCAGGACTTCACCGGGAAGGCCCTCGAGCGGGGCCTCGCCTACGCGATGGGCATCGGCGCCGCGAGGGCCGGCGTTCTCGAGACCACTTTCAAGGAGGAGACCGAGACCGACCTCTTCGGCGAACAGGCGGTGCTCTGCGGGGGGACCGCCGAGCTGGTCAAGGCGGGTTTTGATACCCTGGTGGAGGCAGGTTACCAGCCCGAGGTCGCCTACTTCGAGTGCCTGCACGAGCTGAAGCTCATAGTCGACCTCATTCACTACTACGGGATAAGCGGCATGAGGGCGCGGGTGAGCGACACCGCGGAGTACGGGGACATAACCAGGGGCCCCCGGGTTATAAGCCCCGAGGTTCGCGCCGAGATGAAGAAGATACTGGGCGAGATTCAGAGCGGCGCCTTCGCGACCGAATGGGTGCTCGAGAACCAGGCGAACCGCGCGTCGTTCGCCACGATGCGCAAGGTCGAGGCGTCGCATCCGCTGGAGGCTCTGGGCGTGAAGCTGCGCTCCATGATGAGCTGGCTGCAGAAGTAGCGGCCACGTTCGAGCCCGGGATCCCCGGCCGGATTCTCCCCGGAGGAGCGGCGCGGGAGCTCGGGATCGGGAGGTTGGAATGAAGAAAGACTACATATTCCCGCCGGGTCCGACCCCGGTGCCGCCGGCGGTGGAGCTTGCCCAGGTGAACATGATACATCACCGTTCGCCGGATTTCGGCGAACTGCT
>CAZAIS010000510.1:0-2091 GCA_964485255.1 uncultured Acidimicrobiales bacterium
TCCAGAGGTCGATGCGGAAGTTGATCATGTCCGGGTTCTCCGCGGGGGTGGCGTGTGATCCGCCGGGGATCTTGGTGTACTCCGATCCCTTGATCCTGCGATGCATCTCGTCGGCAATCCGCTTGGGCGTCCACGAGTCCTTCGTCCCGCATATGAGGAGAGTGGGGACCTTGATCGTGTCCAGTATTTCCTCACCGTCGTAGGACGACATGGCCGCGAGCGCCTTGAACCCGAGGTGCCAGTCCATCTTGGTAACGTACTCGAAGTAGAGGGTCATCTCTTTGTCGGCGAGCATCGTCGGGTTCAGCTCCACGCGCTTGGCTATCGGCATGTTGATCGGCAGCACTATCACCGGGCGGAACCACTCGACGAGCCAGGTGTGGCTCGACATGAAATCCAAGACGGCGGTGATCGCTTTCTCCACCGGCTCTTTCTGGCTGAAGACGTGGCCGTAAGGACCGTTTATCGGCACTATCCCCAGGACTCTCCCTGGCCATCGCCGGTAGAACTCGAGAACGGCCATCACACCCATCGAGAAGCCGATCAACACCGCCTCTTCAACGCCGGCGTCGTCCATTACGGCTTTCAGGTCCCTCGCGCAGTTCTCGATGGTGAAAGAGCAGAGGTCTTCCGGTACGTCACTGTCGGGGTGGCCGCGGTAATCCCAGAAGATCATCTTGTGGCGGGGCGAGAAGTAGTCCTTCATGTAGTGAAAGAACATGTAAGTGGTGAAGACCCCCGGACACACCACGATGGCGGGCTCGCCCTCTCCGATCACTCGATAAGCGATCCTGGTGCCGTCGAAGCTCTTGGCCGACCGGTCCTCGCAGTCCCCGAAGAGCTCGCACATGTTCTCGTCGTACTCCGCGATTTTCTTATTGATGAAGCGTTTTCGAAGCATTATGCCTCCCCGATACCAAGAGTGACGTCCAATCGCCCGCAAATATTACCACACGGGCATCCGGATGAGCTTCGCCGGCAAGCATAGTGCAGGCCACACGGCAACCGCCCGGACGGCAGGACGGCCCGCGGGCGTTCTCAATCGCGATTGACCGGGCGTCCAGAACTGGTTTCCACCTCTTCTTGCCCGGGTCCAAAAGGGTTAGAATAACTCCCCGTATCGGTACCGCGTCGAAAAGGAGGCCTGCAGTTGAAGGTCCTAACGTCACCCGTTGACAGCAAGCTCGCGGAAAGGGCACGCCAGGAGTTGGTGGAGGCGCTCGGGGAGGACAAGGTCAACTCCAACAAGGCCGTCCTGTTCTCTTATTCCGGCACGGCGCTGCCGATCCCCAAGACGATGCCGGACGTCGTCGTGCGACCCAAGACGGTGGAGGACGTACAGGTCGTGCTCAGGATAGCCGACAAGCTCGTGGTACCCGTAACACCCGTTTCGAGCGGGACACTGGAGCCTTCGATAATCCCGAGGGCGGGCGGTATCGTACTCGACATGTACGGCATGGACCGTATCCTGGAGGTCAACACCGACGCCGCCTACGCGGTGATCGAGCCGGGGGTGTCCCTGGGCAGGCTGACCCGCGAGATCAGGCCCCACGGCTTCCGGGCGACACTGGGTTCCTACCCGCCCGGCAATTCCGTTCTCGGCAATTACCACCTCAAGGGAAACGGGAGCCACCGGGCCTCCGGAATCGACTCGGAGTGCCTGGGCCTTGAAGTCGTCCTTCCCGACGGCACGATCGTGAGGACCGGCTCCAAGGCCTTCGAGGACTCCTTTCCCGGGCAGGGCTGGCACGCCCCCTGGGGCCCGCTGCCCGACCTCCGGGGCATCTTCCTCAACGCCTGCGGAACCTTCGGGATAATCACCAAGATGGCCACCAGGATTTACGCGCTGAACGACGCGCAGGCGCTTCCGGTAATGGGCTTCGATAAGTTCTCGGACGCCGTCGAGTTCATGAAGATCGCGTCCCGGGCGAACCTGGTCGAGCACTGCGCGACCTGGCACTGGGGGCTCGCCACCATCATGAACATCCTCGCCTCCGGCGGCGACCTCGCCGACTCGAGCGACTACCTGAAGGTGTTCACCACGGAGCCCTGGGAGCACCCCGGCGACCGCCCGTACTCGCTGACGCTGAA
>CAZAIS010000511.1:0-2081 GCA_964485255.1 uncultured Acidimicrobiales bacterium
GTCTTCGCCGAAGGTTTCCTGGGAGCGGCCCCAGCCGGGATGGCGGGGGACGTTCACGCAGACTCCCCCGAAAAAGTTGGCGCCCTGAGAGCGGGCCTCGATACCCATCGCGGAGCCCACGCGCTCCTGGAGTTCAGCGTTCCAGGTGGCCGCCCTCGCCATTGCGACCGGGAAACAGGTGGAGCGGCCGAGGCAGACGCCCCTCGGTCCGTCCGTGAATTTGATCGGGGGTATTCCGAGCCTCTTGTTGAGGCCCGAGTCCGAGGTATTCCTGCCGTATGCCAGTATCATTGTCGCGAGGTCGAGCAGGCTGGCGCTCCCGGACATCTGCCTCACTTTCTCCCGGGGGCGCATTTCGGCGACGAGGGCGCGAATGAGGCCCTCGCGTTCGCTCCCAGCGGGGCAAGCCGCGATATCGTCAAACCTGGTACGGGACTCCGGTTCAGTCACGATCGACCCCCCGCGCATCGACGACGCAGTCCTGACGTTGCCTATTATCTCACGTCGGACGCGAGGGGAGGGCGGGCACATTTCGGCGTAGAATCGGTTCATAGGACGATAACCCGTCCGGCGTCGACCGGGCGCCGGACAGTAACTCACGGGAGGCGGGAGGATTCCTCCAGATTGTCAGGGGCCGCGCGATCAGACGCGTCGCGGTGCTGATAATAGCCGCGTCGGCCGCTCTGAGCGCGTTGGGGGTCTCCTCCTGCGGTACACAGCCGTTCGATAAAGAAGCGCGCGACAGGATGCGGGCGGCCGTCGAGAGCGCCGCGAAAAAGGCGGGAGCGCCCGGAGCGCTCATTCACGTAGAGACACCGTTGGGCACCTGGTCGTTCGCGACGGGGGAGGCGGACAACGTATCCGAGCGCGTGTTGAAGGCGGATGACGAGGTTGCGGTGGGCACCAACGCCGAGACGTTTGTCGCCACGGTAGTGCTGCAGCTTGTCGAGGAAAAGAGGCTCGGGTTGAACGACAGGCTCAGCAGGTACACTTCGCTGGTCCCCGGCGCGCGGGGCATGACTATACGCCAGCTCCTCAACCATACCAGCGGTTTGTTCAATTACAACGACGACATGGATTTCATGTGGAAGCGCCGGGTGGCCCCGGCGCGCGAGTGGAAGCCCGGGGAGCTCGTCGGCATAGCGGCCGGGCATCGGCCGTACTTCGCGCCGGGAAAGGGTTGGCACTACTCCGACACCAATTACATACTCCTTGGGATGATCGTGGAGAAGGTCACCGGCAACGCCCTGGACAACGAGATCAACGACAGGATCGCGGGAAGGCTGGACCTCAAGAACACGTACCTCTGCGCGACATCCATGGTGGAAGGGCCGGATATCGAGAGGGCGCACGGGTACGAGGACCTAGGGGACTCGGGCATTCTTACCGATGCCACCGACTACAACCCTTCCTGCCTCTGGGCCGCCGGCGCAATGGCCTCTTACGGGCCGGACATGAGGACATACACGAGGGCCCTGGGGACCGGCGCCCTGCTCGCCCCGGACATGAACAAGGAGCGCATGACGTGGGTCACTACGGGG
The DNA here is from genome assembly GCA_964485255.1 of uncultured Acidimicrobiales bacterium. Taxonomy (GTDB): domain Bacteria; phylum Actinomycetota; class Geothermincolia; order Fen-727; family Anoxymicrobiaceae; genus CAZEJS01. The sequence continues at coordinate 1,542 of CAZAIS010000511.1, forward strand.
GCCGAGATCGGTTACCTTCCCCTCTCATACGGCCTGGGCGTCGCCAGGATCGGCAACTTCATCGGTCACAACGGGGGCTCGCGGGGATACGCGAGCGCCGCCTACTTTCTGCCATCGAGAAACGCCGTGTTCTTCGGGTGCCTCACCCGGTATCCGTGCGAGAGAGGATCGGCGGACGAAATGGTGCAGGAAGTGGCGAAAGTCCTCTACCCCGAGGAGTTTCCCAGGTAGGGAGCACCGTGCTGTTGGCGCCGGTGGAAACCGCGGGAGCTCGCCAAGCCTCGCGAGGTGGGCTCTGATCCCGGTGCGGCCGGACCGCTTCAATATCCGGCGATTCCCTAATCGTTGAGATCACATCGGGCGGATGTAGCGGAAAGAGTTGGGTTTTAAAGGTTGTGGATTCGGGTGCAGTGGCCGAATCGTATCCGGTGCAGCGTTTTATAAAGATATTTCTCGAAAACAAAGAGACGTGCAAAGCACTTATAACCAGAAGATTTACGATAGACATCACTCCATTGAAGGTGGCCGGCGAAGATAGAA
>CAZAIS010000512.1:0-2077 GCA_964485255.1 uncultured Acidimicrobiales bacterium
CACGCAGAAAATCACCAATCCATAGACTATCCGTTCTCATGCCTTCAATAAAGACAGCTGGAAAGAATTTTTTTATTCCGCTATCAACATGGTTATAGTTCTCGGAAACTGATTCCGCGTTTTCTGAATAATAGGCGATGGTTGCTTTGTCCATTTTAATCTACTGGTTCAGGCAGCATACTCATGCCACTAAAGAACTTAGGCGTCTGTTTAGACTCCTGTTGTTTCAGTAATAATCCCGGTCCTACCTTTATGCCGGGTTTATGACACTCACAAATTCAGCAATTACCTTAAACTCCTCTTCTGAAGCCTCAGTTATGATGATTGGCTCGTATGCTCTGTTCAAAGACTCGAGAACAATCTTCTCGTGTTTCCACGAACCGTCCTCTTCAAACGTTTTCTTGCTCCAGTATTTCTTGACTGTATAACTTCCCCCGTTGTCCACGTCTTGAATCTCGCGATGATATACCAGAACAATTTTTCCTTGTCTGCTACCCACCGGATCAGCATTAAATACACAATGCGACCCGTTTGGAATCTCCGGCTCCATTGAGTCGCCAATAACCTGCGCAATAAACATTTTGTTACCGAGCTTTCTCCCTATGTCCACAGTCATCCAGCCATCCTCGATAATGTCCTCATTTTCGAGGAATTTTCCTGCCGCCGCTTTTAACGAATAGACGGGCAACGAATCGAGGAATCGCTGGTCATAGGCGGTTTGCTCTGAAAATAACGAAATTGTCCTGTCAGGTGTTTGGGGTGTTATTATATCTTCTTCGGGAAACTGTTCGACGGCGAATTGAGCCGGACTTTCAATTCGTGACCTGAAAAACCTCTCCGTATCTTTATTGAGGAAGCACGCATAACAGCCCTTTATGCCTCGACTCAAGAGAACCCTATACGTGTTCTTGACCAAGTCCGTGAATTGCTTCCCCGAACGTTTAACAACATTATCTGCAGATTTTTCTCGGATGCCTATCCATTGTTGGGCATCAAAATCATAAATGAGGTCCTCACCGAAAATGACCCCAACGTAATCGAACTCGAATCCCTGCGCGGTATAGATACAGCCGATCTGGTTTATCCCATTGGGATCATAAGCCCATAGGGAAGCCGGCGGTATGCCCGGGGCAAGCTTTTTAGCGTCTGGTTTAGCATCCCAGGGCCTTTTGTAATCGCCGATTACTACATCATCTTTCAAGGTTCCGTCCGGGTTGGGCATTGACCATTTCCAGCAAAACCCTGCGGTCACACGGGCGGAATGACCACTGTTGAATTTTTCCCTAATGGCATTTTCAAGAGTGTGTGGCGTGTCATATATCCTAAAATCAAACTCTTCGTGTTGTCCCCAGAGAACATTGGCAGTTCTTTCGATGCCGAGCGTATTATTTATCCAGTTAACGAATGCATCCGAGCCATTGCACCTGAATTGCGCTTCAAGTTTATATTCAAGAATCTTGCGGTTCTTCTGAAGACTGTATTGTCGTATATATTCGGACGATCCAATTTCATTCGGACGCACAATTTGCTTATCATCAATAAAGAAAACGGACACCTTCGACGCCTCGAGCAATTCCTCGATCTGAGGTTTGCCGGACCTCATCGCTTTTGGCGTAAATCGGCTTTCACTGGTACTTCTTATCCTGTGAGATTCATCCGCAATAAGCACGTCTACAACATTATTCTCGGCATCACCATAACTGTTGAAGTATTTAAACTGTGCGGATCCGCGTATACCAATTATTTTCCTGAGTGTCTGAGTAAAAGCTCGGGACCCTGTTGCGTAATGGGTGTTATATCCTTTTAACAGTAAATCTGCCATGAGATTAATTGCTATAACAGATTTGCCTGTCCCGGGCCCTCCCTTGACGATAATAACTGTATTCTGTTTATCATGAAAACCCTTGCGGGTTTGAGTCAAGACTGCGTCGTAAACAATCAATTGCTCATCCAAGAGAACATATTCCGGCTTACCCTTAATGATTCCTGCAACATGATCCATCAATTTCTTGCTCGGCCTGTACTTGCTCTCTTCTACCCGTTTGAGGACCTCGATACCTTCACCGTAGGATAATCT
>CAZAIS010000513.1:0-2071 GCA_964485255.1 uncultured Acidimicrobiales bacterium
GGCGACGCAAAGGTACAGAAACTCCGATGTGGGCGACGGCGTCAGCGCGCCGCAGCCGATTCCCCCGAGCGCCCGGAGGAAAGCGCCGGACGCTTCAGCAAACACCTGGACCGCCCCCGCTCGCCTTGCCCCTCATCCGTTCCCCTCCCATCCCCGTGACGACAGGAAATCCACCACCCTCGAGACCTCCACCCGGAGGTCGGCCAGCGCCGCCTGCGCCCCCTCGAAGTCCATGTCCCGGGCGCGCGTCTCGACCCCGGTCGCCAGCGCGCTGGCCCGGGAAGCTCCAAGCTGGCCCAGCGATCCCCTCAACCAGTACGACATGTTCACGAGAAGGCCCATGTCGCGGTTCCGTGCCGCGTCACAGGACGCCTCCAGGACGTGCGGGTACCGTTGAAGGAAGACCCGGGCCAGCTCTACCAGCAGCTCCTCCTCACCGTCCAGGAGGTAGCGCGCCCTCTCGACGTCCACGGGGAGGTCCGTCTCGTCCCAGCCGGCCGCGGCCGCCCGCGCTCTCTCAGGCCGCGACGGCAACCACTTGCCCGCCATCCCGGTCAACTCTTCGCCCCTCAGGGGCCTGAAGAGGAAGTCGTCGACGCCCGCCTCGAAGTAGCGTTCCTTTCGCGCCTCGGAGATCGGCAGCGAGACTCCGACAATCGGCACCCTCCCGGGCCGCCTGTCCTTCGACCTCATCAGCCTGGCCACCTCGATCCCGTCCATCTCCTCGAGGTGGAGGTCCAGAAACACTATATCCACTTCGTTGCGCTCGAACTCCTCGACCGCCCTCGGGCCCGTACCCGCGGTCACCACCCTGTGCCCCCGGCGCGCCAGGAGCATCCGGGCCAGTTTTCCGCCGGTGCGGTCGCCAATCGCCAGGAGTATCGATGCCGGGGCTTCGGCACGCCCGGCCCCTTCGCCGCGCGGGGCCCCGGCGGGGCCTTCGCGGTCGAGCCCTACCGCCTTTCTCGCGGCCACGAGCATCTCCACGGGCAGCGCTGGCTTCGACAGCGCCACGCCGCTCCCGCCGACCCTGATCAGGCACCTCTCGTCCACTTCGCCCTCCTTGAGCATCAGGACGACGGCGCAGGTCTCGTTCTCCGCGGCAATGCGGCTTGCCAGCTCGAAGCCGCTCGTTCCCGGCATTTCAGCGTCTACGAAGGCCACTTCGAAGGTCCCGTTTTCTTCCAGAGCCCGCACGGCGTCGGCGGCGTTCCGCGCGCCCACGACTCGCATGCCCCACCCAGAGAGGCTCGAGCACGCGGCGGTCCTGCAGGCGTCATCTCCGGCAACCACCAGGGCCGCCCGGCCGGCGAGCCCCTCCGCGATCTCGGGCGGGTCCTCCCCGACGGCCTCGAACCTGGCGGTGAAGTGGAACGTGGTGCCCTCGCTGGGAACGCTGTCGAGCCAGATCTCGCCCCCCAGCAGCCGGACCAGGCGGCTGGTTATCGCGAGCCCCAGCCCGGCCCCGGAGTGGCGCCGGGTCGTGGGGGATCCATCAACCTGGGTGAAAGGCTCGAAGATCACGTCTTGCTTGTCCTCCGGAATCCCTATCCCGGTGTCGCTGACGCGGAAGTGGATCTCGACTTCGCCGTCCTTCCGGTCCGCGGTCTCGGCCCCCACGGTGATCCGGCCGGCCTCGGTGAACTTCACCGCGTTGCCGATCAGGTTCACCAGGACCTGCCGCAACCTGTCCGGGTCTCCGGCGACCCACCATGGGAGGTCCGGGTCGAACTCCGCGACCAGCTCGAGACCTTTCTCGGCCGCGGGCGACGCCATGGCCTTGAGGGTGTTCCCGGCCACTTCCATCAGGTCGAACTGCGCGCTCTTCACCGAGAGGACGTCGGCGTCGGCCCTTGACAGGTTCAGGATGTCTGTCACCGTGACCAGGAGCCATTCCGCCGCCTCCTGCATTTCCACGACGTAGCCGCGCTGCTCGGGCGGAAGGTCCGCCTCCAGCCGCAGGTTCGCCATCCCCATCACCCGGCCCAACCGGGTCCGGATCTCGTTGCTCCTGGTCGCCGGGAAGTCAGCCCTGGCACGGGCCGCCGCCTCCCCCTCCACCTTTGCCCTC
>CAZAIS010000514.1:0-2064 GCA_964485255.1 uncultured Acidimicrobiales bacterium
CCGCTCGTTGTAATCCGAAGTCGCCAGCGTCCTCTTGACCCCGGTATGTCCTATTATCAGCACGGAGTCCCTCATGTTGAAGGGCACATGCCGGTAGTCCATCGTGCCGCAGTCGAGCAGGATGGCGTGACCCCGCTTGCCCATGGCCACCGCGAACTGGTCCATCATTCCGCTCAGGACGCCGACAAAGTCGTTCTCGGCCCTCCGCCCGATCTTGATGGCGTCGGAGTGGGAGACCTCGCGCCCAAGGCTGTTGAAGCCCAGGGCCGTCACGATCTCCAGGGACGCCGAGGACGACAGCCCGGAGTCCAGCGGGAGGTCCCCGAAATAGAGCGCGTCGAAAGGCGGCAGGTCACCGTATCGCTCCCGGGCGTACAGGTAAACGCCCCTTACGTAGTCGGCCCAGTCCCTCTCCTGCTTTATTTCGCCGGGGAGGATCCTGGCGTCCAGATCCAAGGTCTCGGAATAGAGGCGCGCCGGGGGCAGCTCGGATTGGCGTATGAGCATCAGGTTGCCTTGCTCTATCGCCATGGGGAGAACCCGGCCCCCGTTGTAATCGGTGTGCTCCCCGATGATGTTGACCCTGCCGGGCGCGTAATAAGTATCGATCACCCCGCCCCGCCCGAAGCGCGACTCGAAATCGATGAGCCGCTGGCCGATCTCGGCGGCATCCAACATGGCTTCTCCCCGCGGTCGTGTGCCTTCATCCGAAACGCGAAACACGTCCTGCCCCTCCGCTCGCCCCCGAAAAGGGGAGACTGGCCTTCCCCTGCGGCTCGAACGGCGTGAAAACCGGGTCCGTGCCCCTGTTTCGCGCTTCTATTATAGGGTATGGTCAGCCGTCGAGGGCCGCTGACTGCTCGGTGAGCCTGGCCCGCAGCTCGACAGCTTTCTCCTCGGGGCGAGTGTCGTTGATGGTCGCCCACGCTCCGGTCTCGCTCGAGGCGTTGAACTTCAGCTTGTCGCGGTCCCGCATGGGCGGGTAGAACTCTATGTGGAAGTGGTTGTAAGGGTAGGAACCCCCGTCAGTGGGGTCCTGATGCATGCACATCATGTACGGGAATGGCACCCCGAAGAGCGAGTCGTACGCGCCCGTGACGCACTTGATCGCCCTGGCGAGCCCGCGCTTCGAGCCCTCGCTCATGCCGGAGAGCGACCCGACGTGCTCCTCGGGGACGATGTATACCTGGTAAGGGAACTCGGCGAAGGGGGGCACGAACACGCAGAACCCGCCCTCGTCGTAGACCATCCTTTCGCCGTTGGCCCTCTCGTGGGCAAGCAGGTCGCAGAAAAGGCAGGTGCCGTTGTCGTTCCAGTGGTCCAGGGCGCTGGCAAGCTCCACCCGGGGCTTGAGCGGAAGGAACGGGTACGCGTAGATCTGGCCGTGCGGGTGCAGCATGGTGACCCCGACGGCCTCTCCCCGGTTCTCGAAGATGAACACGTAGTCGATGCCCTCTATGCCGCCCAGCTCGCGGTACCGATCGGCCCAGTGCTCCACGAGCCTGCATACGTGCCCCAGCGGGAGTTCGCCAAGCGTCACGTCGTGCCGCGGGGAGTAAAGCGTAACCTCGCACCTCCCGAAGGCGGGCCTGACGGGGATCAGCGGGTCCCCCCCGATGTCGGGCTCCGGGGGATCCGGGTCCAGTGACGGAAAATCATTGGGGTACGCGTAGACGTCGAAGTCGTCGGGCACCTTGCCCGAGCCGGGGCAGAAGGGGCACGCGGCGGTCCTCTCGAGAAGCGGTCTGTTCTGCCTGTGCGAAGACATGATGACCCATGTCCTCAGGATCGGGTTCCAGCGCAACTCCGCCAATTACCCTACTCCCACCTGAACAGTTTTATCGCGCCCAGGAAGCACACTATCCCCACGCCGCACAACACCACGATATCCAGCCACACGTCGCCCAGGCCCTTGCCCTGGATCATAACCTTCCTCAGAGCGTCGCCGAGGTAGTAGAGGGGCAGGCACTTGGCGATGACAACCAGGAACGGCGGCATTATGGAAAGCGGGAAGAAAACGCCCGCAAGGAACATCATCGGGAACGTTACCGCGTTGGCCGCCAT
>CAZAIS010000515.1:0-2057 GCA_964485255.1 uncultured Acidimicrobiales bacterium
AGGAGCGGTTTCTAGCAGAGTTGGTGCGACAGGCTCCTGACCCCGAAAAGTTAAGCGGGTTTTCCGTGGTAGAGAATTCGGCGCGGAGGATTGGGGGGCCGTCCGCGAAAGAGTAAGTAGCCGCTTCTGGTTTGGGTGTAATGAAGTGTTCGATATCACCAGTTTAGCGTGAGGTTGGTAATGTGGCCTGGTGAAGGTTTTGCCCCAGAGATGTACGACTCGTTCCGCGACGGGATCGTGAGCTTTGACACGGAAGGCCGGATAACCGGCGCCAACCGGGCGTTCCGGGAGATGCTGGGTTACGGCCCGGGCGAGCTGAAGCGGTTGACCTGCCGGGGGATCACGCCTGAGAAATGGCACGATATCGAGCGTCGCGTATTCACGTCCCAGGTGGAGCCCCTCGGTTTCTCCGAGGAGTACGAAAAGGAGTTCACGCGCAAGGACGGCCGCGCGTTACCGGTCTCGGTCCGCGCCTGGCTCGCGCGCAACGCGTCCGGGGAACCGACCGGCATCCGGGCAACGGTCCGCGACGTCTCCGATCGCGCCGACTTCGAGTGCAGGCTGGCTGAAGCGAAGGCCAACTGGGAGAAATCGTTTCGTTCCGTCGGCGAGGCCATGTTTCTGGTGGACATGGACCTCAAAGTGATGCAGCACAACGAGGCCTTTGCCCGCCTGGTGGGCAGGGAATCCGAGAACCTCGAGGGCCTGAAGTGCCACGAGCTGCTCCACGGCCTCGGCGAGCCTCCCGATTTCTGCGTCACCTGCGCGGCGGCCAGAGAGGGCAGGACCTCGACGGCCGAGATCTACGAGCCGTACCTGGACAGGCACCTCGAGGTCAGCGCGGACCCGACCTTCGATGAAGAGGGCAACTTCGAGTTCGCGCTCCACATCATCAGGGACATAACCGAGCGCAAGCGCGCCGAGGCGGCGCTCAGGGAGTCTGAGAGCAAGTACCGCCAGCTCTTCGAGAACATGCAGGAGGGTTTCGCCTACTGCAGGATGATGCTGGACGACGCCGGGAAACCCGTTGACTGGGAATACATCGACACGAACAAGGCGTTCGAGTTGCTGACGGGGCTCGAGGACGTCGACGGCAGGAGGGTCAGCGAAGTCCTGCCCGGGCTGATGGAGACCAACCCGGAGCTCTTCGTGGAATACGGACAGGTCGCCGCTACGGGCAGTCCCCGGCAGTTCGAGGCCAGGCTGGAAGAGCTTTCAATCGACCTGTCGATCAAGGTATTCAGCCCCGAGCAGGGTTACTTCGTGGCGGTCTTCGACAACGTCACGGGGCGCAAGGCGGCCGAGGAAAAGCTGCGGTTGACCCAGCTTGAGGTGGACAACGCGGGCGAGATGATAGTGAGGGTCGACAGGGAGGGGCGGATACGATTCGTCAACGACGCGGCGTGCAGGCAGTACGGCGACACCAGCGCGGGGATGCTGCTCCGCCATGTATGGGACCTCGACGCGACCGTCAGCAGGGAGCAATGGCGCCGGAGGTGGGTCCAGAGAAAAGAGGAGGGGCGCTCGCGCTTCGAGACCGAGTGGAAGCGCGCGGACGGCACGACCTACCCGGTCGAGGTCGCAGTCAGCTTCCTGGAGTTCGAGGGCAAGGAGCGCATCGTCGCTTTCGCCAGGGACATATCCGACAGGAAGCGCGTGGAAGTAGAGCTGGCAAGGGCCGAGAGGCGTTACAGGGAGCTCTCCGAGTCTCTTCCCCAGGTGGTCTTCGAGCTCGACGGGAGCGGCATGTTGACCTACGTGAACCGTAACGCGCTGGACATGTTCGGGTACACGCAGGAAGACTTCGAGAAGGGCGTCCACGCGCTCCAGTTCATCGAGGAGGTTGACAGGGAAAGGGTCTCCGGCGCGATCGACAAGGTGATGGACGGGCGCTCGGACGGAGCGGTCAGGGAGTACCTTGCCAGGAGGAAGGACGGGACGTCCTTTCCGTGTGTCGTGTACTCGACGATGGTCGCTGACGACAGGGGAGAGAGGATCGGGATAAGGGGAATACTGACTGACATCTCGGAGCGCAAGGAGTTCGAGAAGGCCCTGGA
>CAZAIS010000516.1:0-2047 GCA_964485255.1 uncultured Acidimicrobiales bacterium
CCTTATTCAGATTATACTAGGATACAATCAACCAAGGGCCCAAGCGACTTTTCACTTTCCACACGGCTTCCTATGGGGAAGCGCCACTGCCGCCCACCAGGTGGAAGGCAGCAACACCAACAACAACTGGTACGCCTGGGAACAGCAGCCCGGGCGCATCCTCCATGGACACAAATCATCCCCGTCCTGTGATTGGTGGGGCGGGCGCTGGCGCGACGACCTGGACCGTGCGGTTGAAGGCGGCCACAACGCCCACCGCTACTCCCTTGAATGGAGCCGCATTCAGCCGCTTCCAGATCAATGGGATGAAAACGCACTCGACCGCTACCGTGAGATGGCACGGGTGATGGTCGAGCGCGGCCTGACCCCGATGGTCACCTTGCACCACTTCACCGATCCACTGTGGTTTGCCGAACGCGGCGGTTGGGAGAATCCGGGGGCGGCTGACCTGTTCGTCCCCTTTGTGCGTAAATCGGTCGAAGCGCTGAAGGAATACGTTAACCTGTGGGTGCCGATCAATGAGCCAAACGTATTGGCACAGGCTGCTTACCTGGAGGGGACTTTTCCACCCGGCAAAAAAGATATGCAGGCTGCCTTTACTGTGATGGCAAACCTGGCCCAGGCCCATGCTGCGGCTTATCGTGTAATCCACGAAGTCCAGCCGACGGCACGCGTCGGTGCGGCGATCAATGTGCGCGGCTTCAAACCATCCAACCCCCGCTCTCCGCTCGACAAGTTGGTGGCGGGTCAGCTTTCAAAGATCTTCAATGATTTCTTTCCACACGCCTTCCACACCGGTGTGCTGCGCTACCCGACCCGGTCACGCCAGCTATCCGCGCTCAAGGGCACGCAGGACTTCCTGGGCATCAACTATTACACCCAGGACCAGGTCGCCTTCGATCTGACGCATGCTGCCGAACTATTCGGCCGGCGTTTTTACGATAAAGATGCCCTGCTCAGCGAGACCGGCTTTTTAGCCAACTGCCCGGAAGGGATGTTTAATGCCCTGGAGTGGGGCCGCAAGTATGACATTCCGATGATCATCACGGAAAACGGCATCGAAGATTCACAGGATAAAGTCCGGCCGCGCTATATCATCGAACATCTCCATCAGGTGTGGCGAGCGGTCAACTTTAACTACCCGGTCAAGGGATACTTCCACTGGTCGCTGATCGACAATTTCGAATGGGAACGCGGCTGGACCCAGCGTTTCGGGCTTTGGGAGTTGAATATTGAGACCGGCGCCCGCCGAAAACGCCCAAGCGTCGACCTGTATGCTGAGATCTGTAAAGAAAACGGCATCTCATCCGACATGGTCGCACGCTACGCGCCAGCCATATTCGAGAATATGTTCCCGAATTAGGTCCTTAGCAATATTTGTAACGATGACAAAAAACTATTTGCCTGTGCGGGTCCTTACCGCTTCCGAGGCGCACACGCCCGGAGTAGTGGATCTGGCTAAATATATTTGGGATGGCACAGACTATATCCCACAGGTATGGCACGACTGGCTGACCGATCCTGAAGGTCGGCTGGTCGTAGCCGAGTACGAAGATCGCGTGGTTGGCCTGGGGAAGCTCAGCCGAATCTCCCCGGTCGATTGGTGGCTGGAAGGGCTGCGCGTCCACCCGGAATTCGCTGGCCGCGGCGTCGCCCAGCAGATTTGGAATGTATTGATGGAAACCTGGGAGCAGACCGGCGGTGGGATCTTACGGTTTATGACCGCATCGGATAACAAAGCCGTTCATCACATGAGCGCACAGCGCGGTTTTCTACTCACGGGGGAATACACGTTTTTTACTGCTCCTACCCGATTTACGGAGCAGGAAGACCAGCAGTCTGACTCTAGAGTCACCTTCACTGAGGCGCCTACGCTGCCATTCCGCCCATTGCTATCTGACGAAGGTCGCGAGGCTTCCGCCTTCGCCCATTCGGCCGAGTCGACCAAGCTCACGGGTCCATTAATCGAACTGGAGTGGGTCTACGCGCCACCGCGCGCCGAGCATTTCATCCCTTACATTGAGGAAGGTCGCGCCTGGTGGTGGCG
>CAZAIS010000517.1:0-2045 GCA_964485255.1 uncultured Acidimicrobiales bacterium
CACCGGAACGCGGTCCAGCCGTCGGGGATATCGACGCCCAGGTTCGCCGCCTCTATCGGGGCGCGCCCACCGTAGTGAGCGGAAGGGTCGTATCCCATCAGCGAGAGGTTCGCCACGTCGCTCCCCGGCGGCATGCCGCTCGGGACCGTGGCCGCGGTCCCGGTCGCGCCCGAGTGGGCTATGCGGTCCATGTTGGGAATGTTCGCCGACTCCAGGGGTGTAACGCCGCCGAGGGCGTCCAGGGGCCGGTCGGCGGCCCCGTCCGGCACAAGGAGGGCGATCTTGAGTCCTGGCATGCTACCTCCGGGCGGCGGTGATCGCCTTCATTATCTCTTCAATCGTCGGCTCGATCAGGGGTGGCGTGCTCGACTCGTCAATGGCGCGGTCGGGGTCCTTCAGTCCGTGCCCGGTCAGTATGCACACCGCGCTCGAGCCCTGCTCCACCGTGCCGCTCTCGCGGGCCTTCATGAGGCCCGCCACCGAGGCCGCCGACGCAGGCTCCACGAACACGCCTTCCTCCGCGGCGAGGAAGTGGTAGGCCTCGAGTATCTCCCGGTCCGACACGATACTTATTCCCCCGCCGCTTTCCTCCGCCGCCGCGACGGCCTGCTTCCACGACGCGGGGTTTCCGATCCTTATGGCGGTGGCGATGGTCTCGGGCTCCTCGATGGGGTAACCGCGGACTATCGGCGCGGCTCCCTCCGCCTGAAAGCCGAGCATTCTCGGGGCCGTATCGATCCGGCCCGCGGAAAGGTACTCCCTGTACCCTTTCCAGTACGCCGTTATGTTGCCGGCGTTCCCCACCGGTATCGCGTGCACGTCGGGCGCCCGCCCCAGCACGTCGCATATCTCGAACGCCCCGGTCTTCTGGCCCTCGATTCGGTAGGGGTTGAGGCTGTTCACCAGCACTATGGGTTGCTCCTCGGCTACCCGGCGGACGACGCGCAGCGCGTCATCGAAGTTGCCCCTCACCGCGAGGACCACGGCCCCGTGCATGAGAGCCTGGGAGAGTTTTCCCAGGGCGATCGCGCCCGACGGTATCAACACTATGCACTTTATACCGGCCTTCGCGGCGTAAGCGGCGGCCGACGCGCTGGTGTTCCCGGTGGAAGCGCAAATTACCGAGGAGGCGCCCTCCTCGAGTGCCTTGCTTATCGCCATGGTCATTCCGCGGTCCTTGAAGGAGCCGGTCGGATTGAGACCCTCGTACTTGAGGTATACCTCGAGACCCAGACGCGCCGAGAGGGCCCTGGCGCGGATCAGGGGCGTGTTTCCCTCGAGCAGGGTGATCACGGGGGTAGCCCCGGTGACAGGCAGGTGCTCCCTGTATTCCTCTATTACGCCGCGCCATCGCGGCAGAACCTCCGGCATCTTAGAAATTCACCCCTTCGCGGGCGCCGGCCCGGGGCCGGCGGTTTCCTGTTTCGCCGGCGGGCGCCGGTGCTCCCGGAGCATCAACCGGACTCTACGCGGATCACGCTCGGTATCTCCTCGACTTCCTCCAGGTCAGAAAGCCCACGGCGCGCGGCGGCGAAGTTGCGCTCCAGCACGTTGTGCGTGATAAGGACTATTTCCGCGCTGTCGCCTATTCCCTTCTGTATGACGCTCTCGAGGCTCACGTCGCAGTCGCCGAACACGCTCGCTATCTTCGCGAGCACGCCCGGGCGGTCAACCACTTTCAGTACCATGTAGAACCGCGACGCAACCTCTTCAACCGGCCGCACTTCGCCTTGCCGGGACCAGTATGAGCGCTTGGTGGCCGGCGGCCTGTCCAGGTTCCGCGCGACGGTGACCACGTCACCGAGGATCGCGGTAGCGGTGGGGAGCGAGCCGGCCCCCTGCCCGTAGAACATCAGGTCGCCTACCGATTCGCCTATCACGAAGACGGCGTTGAAATTACCCGACACGCTCGCCAGCGGGTGATCGAGCCTGATCATCGTCGGGTGCACCCTGGCTGAGATGCCGGCCTCGTCCCGCGCGGCTATCGCCAGCAGCTTCACCACGTAGCCGAACTCGGCGGCGTTCTCGAGGTCCTCCGGGCGGAT
>CAZAIS010000518.1:0-2039 GCA_964485255.1 uncultured Acidimicrobiales bacterium
CGAGCTCGAGCGCCCGCAACGTCGGCGCCGCGCCCTTCTTCACCAGGGCGGATATCATGAGGACAGGCCTGGGCGTCTTCTTCATTATGTATTCCAGGGCGGAGAGGCCGTCCATCTCCGGCATGTGGATGTCCATGGTTACCACGTCGGGGTCCAGGTCCTGTGTCATCTTGATCGCTTCGACCCCGTCGCGGGCGACCCCGGCGACCTCCAGCTCGGGGTCCTGCGAGACCATGTCGACCAGGAGCTGCCTGACCAGCGCCGAGTCGTCGACTATGAGAACCGTGATCCTCTTCTGCTCCAAGTATTCCGCCCTTCGCCCCGCGGCCGGTATCAGCCCTCGTCGCCGTGCAAAGCCTTTCGTACCGCCTCGACGACTTTCGCCGGCTGGAACGGCTTTATTATGAAATCCTTCGCGCCCGCCTCCAGTGCTTCGACCACGAGCGGCTGCTGCCCCATGGCGCTGCACATCAGGACCCGGGCGCCCGGATCTATCTTGATGATATTGCGGACGGCCTCGATGCCGTCCATCTCCGGCATGACGATGTCCATGGTCACAAGATCAGGGTGGAGCTCCGCGTACTTCTTGACGGCATCCACGCCGTTCTCGGCCTCGCCTACTATCTCGAAGCCGTCCTTGGAGAGGATGTCCTTTATCATCATCCTCATGAAAAGGGCGTCGTCGACAATAAGAACAGATGGGGCCATTAGATCCTTCCTCCCTTGTCCATGGCACAGTCAACGCCCGCCGGGCGCCAGGTGCTCGATTTCATGAATGTGGTGTCGGGCCCTGGTCGCGGAGGCGCCGCGCCGGCAAAGCGCTCGCACGGCGGGCGCGCCCGCGGCACGGGAAAGGAGCTCGACGCGGCGGGCGCGTCCGCCCCGGCGCTCGAATCCGACCGTATCCATGCAACGCGGCGCTCGGTCATGCTTCCTCCGGCGGTTTCTCTTCATCAATCTCTGTTTCCATCCCCCCGATGCCGGTTCTCTCCTCGTCGGACAGTACCCTGTCCACGTCGAGCAGTATCAGCAGCCTCTCGCCCAGCTTCACCACTCCCTTGATAAACGAGGACTCCACGTCCCCGCCCGCGAGCGCGGGTGACGACTCGATGTCTTCCCTGTTGATGTTTATTACCTCCGGCAGGTCTACTGTCAGCCCGACCTTCACATCCTGGGCCTCGACCACAACGATCCTGGTGGTGGCGCTGCGTTCAGCCGCCGCGATCCCGAGCCGAGACGCCAGGTCCACCACTGCTATGATCTGTCCGCGCAGGTTTATAATGCCCTCGACAAACCGGGGGGCCCTGGGCATCCTGGTGATGTCCACGAGGGATATGACGCCTTCGACCTTTTTCACATCGACGCCGAACTCCTCGTTGCCCACCTTGAAAGCGACGAGCTGCATCTCCATGTCGACGGCGTATCCTTTCTCGTCCATCACGCCTCCCGCCTTCAGGTCGTCTTGACGCCCTCTATCAGGGCCCGCAGCCTCTCGGCCGTCTCCGCCAGTTCGGCCGCCGCCGCCGATATCTCCTCCATCGAGGCCGTCTGCTCCTCGATCGAGGCGGAGACCTCTTCCGTGCTCGACGCCGACTGCTCCGATATGCTCGCCACCGTGCTGATGATCTCCACGACCTTGTTCGACCCCTCCGCGATGCTGTCTGTCGCCTGGGAGATCGCGTGTGTTTCCGCGCCTATCGTCTCCACGGCGTCCTTGATTCGGCTGAGGGCCTGCCCCGCGTCGCCGACGACGCTGGCGCCCTCGTTCGCTTCCCTGGTGCTGCCTTCCATGAGGCCAACGGTGTCGTTTATCGTCTTCTGGATCTCGCGGATTATCCCGGCTATCTGGTTGGCCGCGCGCGCCGATCCCTCGGCCAGCTTCCGCACCTCGCCCGCCACCACCGCGAAGCCTTTTCCGTGCTCGCCGGCGCGGGCGGCCTCGATCGCCGCGTTCAGGGCCAGCAGGTTCGTCTGGTCGGCTATGTCTGTTAACACGTCGACGATCAGTCCGATCTGCTCCGACCTCTCCCCCAGGTTTC
>CAZAIS010000519.1:0-2032 GCA_964485255.1 uncultured Acidimicrobiales bacterium
GAGCCGCACTTCCGGCAGTACTTACGCCCTTCATCCACCGGGGAACCGCAGTCTTCACAGAACATCGCACTACCCTTTCCCTGGAGTACTTGCGGGAATAACGCACCTGGCCCGGGTCAGATATAATTTTACCACGCAGGGCTTCTGGGGAGGCAGCGCGTTTGGAACAGACTACCGATTGAGAAAAACCAGGTCCTTATCGCGTCCTTTTGCGACCTGCTTCTTGCACCCTGCTAATACCGCAACATCAAGATGTCGGTGCTTCCAAGGACATTGCTTCTAACGCTTTATCCGGAGCCTTTGCCTCGAAGACGCAGGCACCGTCACGACCCTGGAACTTCATCAGGGTGCCCTCGCGCCGGTATTTATCAATGCCAACGAGCCTGATCCGGGATCCCCGGGCCACTTTTCGCATGCAACGTCTCAAGGCTGCGACCCGTATCGGTAAGGGAATACTCGACCCTCGGTGGAACCTCGGCGTATACCTTCCTGGCGACCAGGCCGTCCGACTCCATTGACTTGAGCTGCTGCGTCAGGACTTTCTGGCTTATCGAGCCAGGCGATCCCGGATGTAAGCGCTCCCCCGGCGCGCGGGTTGCGGCGCGAAGCCCGAGAGCATAGGCTTATTTCCGGCCGTTTCTCACCCTGCAACGCAGGTCGTGTGATCTCCTACCGGGCAAAGGGTCGTAATGAGAAGAGTATCTGTGCCGTTTCTGCTCGCGTTCCTGCTTCTGCTGGCCTTCGCCTTCAGCGGATGCGCTGAATCCACTGCCGTGGATGCCCCGATGTCGGGCGAGCCGAAGATGAGGACGATCGGTATCATCGGGGGTGTGAGCTGGCAGTCTTCAATCGTGTACTACCGCCTGCTAAACGAGCTTGTGGGCAAGAAGCTCGGGGGATTGCATTCCGCGAAGGTCCTGATGTATTCGATCGAGTTCGGGGCGTTCTCCAAGCAAGAGCGGCAGGCGGACGAGGGAGACTGGAAACCCCTGAGGAAGACAATGATCAACGCGGCGCTAAGGCTCAAGCGGGGCGGCGCCGATTTCATCCTTATAGCCTCCAATACCATGAACTCGACCGCCGACATCATTGAAAAAGAAGTGGACCTGCCGGTCCTTCACATCGCCGACGCGACCGGCGGGAAGGTAGCGCAAAGCGGGATCAAGAAGGTTGCCCTGCTCGGTACCGCCTATACGATGGAAGAGGACTTCTATCGAGATCGCCTCGAGAACAAGTACGGACTGGAAGTGGTAGTACCGGGCAAGGCCGACAGGGACTATATCAACAAGGTCATCTTCGACGAGTTGTGCGCCGGAATATTCCTCCAGGGCTCGAAAGATGAGTTCATCCGGATCATCGACCGGCTGGTGAAGGAGAAAGGCGCGCAGGGGGTAATACTGGGGTGTACCGAGATCCCGCTGCTGGTAAGCCAGGAAGACGTGAGCATCCCGATCTTCGACACGATGCGCATACACTGCGAAGCAGCGGTCGAGAAGTCCATGGAGCGGGATTGGGAGTAAGACGGACGCCGGGCGTGCCGCCGCGCGGGGGGTGCGCGACCCGGTGCAAGCGAACGATTTCGCCGGAAGGAGTTAATATGTTCTGTCATGAATGCGGCGCACAGGTCGCAGAAGGTTCGAAGTTCTGCGCGGCCTGCGGATCGCCAACCCGGGACATCGTTCACGAGCCCGTGCACCCGTCCCCCACCCCCACTCATCCACCCGGGGCGGCGGCGGGGGCGGGAGGCGCTTCGTCGTTCATTCGCTCCGGCGCCGGAATAGCGCTCCTCGCCATACTCGGGGTCGCCGTGATCGCCGGCGTCACCATCGGGCTCATCTTCGCCCTCAAGGACGGCGGCGGCGCGGTCCGGGTCGAGCTTGCCGAGATCTGGGAGGAATACGAGTCCATCGCGCGGGAAGCGGACGAGGAACAGGTGAAGATAGACCTTACGTCCGGCGTGCTGGCCGAGAACCGGGAGAACCTGCGTAAGACCCGCACAGAGATAGAAGCGCTACGGAAAACCATCGAGGCC